>NZ_BAAALD010000025.1:0-85176 GCF_039528095.1 Kitasatospora arboriphila | reverse complement strand
GGCCCCCCGCGGGGCCCAGCCCGCCGTCCGCGGCGCCCTGCGCCCGCTGGCGGATCGGCGAGGCCACCGGCGCCGCGCTCGACGCCCGGCGGGCCGCGGGTGCGCGGGTGCCCGCCGTCCGGGCCGACGCGCTGTCCGGGCTGGCGCCGGACCCGGGACGGCCGCTGGACCGAGCCCTTACGTACCGCTTCCTGCAGCCGGCCGCGGATCCCGTGCCGGAGGGCGCCGCGGAGCTGCGGGAGGTCGCCGTCGGCCGGGACGACGCCGGGCGGCTGGCCCGGCTGCTCGACCTGCTCGCCGAGCACGGCCCGGTGCGGTTCGGCCCCGAGGCGGTGGACGCCTTCGTCGCCCGCACCGGGGCCCGCCGGGCGACCGCCCTGCTCGTCCTGGACGGCCTGCCCGAGGGCGCCGACCACACGGCCCGGCGCAGGCTGCTCACCTCGAAGCCGTACGGGGCGACCGAGCGGGACGCGCAGGCGCTGCAGACGGTGCTGCACCGGCTCGGCGGCGAAGGGCGCCTCGACCTGCTGGCCGCGGCCCTGCCGGACGACCCGGCCGAGCTGCGGCGGCCGGGCGGCCCGGAGGCGGCGCCCGTCCGGCTGGCCGACGCGTGGGCCCGGCTGGTGGGTACCGAGCGGCCGCTGGACGAGGAGGCCGCCCGCGAGCTGGAGGCGGAGACCGGGCTGGCGGAGCCGTGGCTGCGGATGCTGCTCGCTCCGGCCGGTGCCACGGCGGAGAGCGCCCCCTGCCGCCTCGTCCCGGCGGTGACCGCGTACGGCTCGGTCATGCTGCACACCGTCGGCCCGGACGGCGGGCCGGCGCGCGCCTGGTTCGCCGGCGCCCGCCACCAGTACGCCGCCGAGGCGGCCGCGCTGGTGTGGGCGCTGACCGCGCGTCCGGTCGGCGACCCGGCGGCGGCCCGGGCGGCCGAGCAGTGCGCCTGGCTGCGGACCAGGCTCGCGGACGAGGAGCTGATCGTCCCGCTGGGGACGCACCGGCTGCCCGGCGGCGAGGAGGAGCGGGCCGCGCGGTTCGGGCCGGGTGTGCTGGCGGTGCCCCTCGCGCCGTCCGCGGCGGACCGGGGTGCGGAGCCGACCACGGTGTTCGACGACGGCCTGCTGCTGGTGCCGCGGTCCGGGTACGGCACGGTCTGCCTGCGGCCGGCCCGGCTGGCCGATCCGGCGGCCCGCCGACGGCTGGAGGAGTACTGCACGGAGCACGGCCTGGACGACCTGCTGCGGCAGCTGCACGGCATCGACCTGCTGCGGGCCGGCGGCGGGCTGGAGCGGATGGCCGCCCGGGCCGCCGACACCCCCGTGCCGGCCGGCCGCTACGAGGCCGATCCCGCGCTGGGCGTGCCGCAGCTGGTGGCGGAGGCGGCCGGGGCGCTCGCCGTCGGCCCGGACGCGGCCGCCCTGCTGCTGCAGCTGCTCGCGCTGGCCCGCCCGACCGACCGGAACGTCCGCCGCTGGAACGGCTGGACGCCGGCCCGGCACCGGGCGGCGCAGGCCGAGCTGGCGGCGGCCGGACTCGTGGAGACCGGCAAGCGGTCGCGGGCCGGCCGGACGGCCTTCGCCGCCGGGCCCTGGACGGAGCTCAAGGCGCCCGAACTCCCGCTGGAGACGGCCAAGCTGGCGACCCATCTGGCCGGCCGCGAGTTCCGGAAGGAGACCTCGGGCCCGTTCCTGCGGCTGCTGCCGCCGCGACCGCTGCACGAGATGTTCGCGGAGGCCTGGGCGGAGTTCTCGGCGATCGTGTGAATCGCTGATTCATCCTGGGAGATTCGCGGACCGTTCGGGGCGATTCCGACCGTTCGGAATCGATTTCCCCGGACATTCTGACAGGATCACCTCACCCCGCGGCAAGTGGAGCGCTAGACTCCGAGCGGCTCGGCCGGCGGCCCTGACGGATGGTTCGCGGGCCGGTCCCGCACCGGTCGCACCTTCAGTTCCGGTGCTGGGAAGGGCAGTTCGCGCAGGCCGGATCCGGCCCACGGCGAAGAGCCGCCGAACATCGGGACGTTGGTCCCTGTGACGGCTCATCATGCCTGGTCGTAGCGGGTGTTGAGGCACTGCGGCGGCGCCGTGCCGGCGCCGCGCCGTCATGGCGACTTTCCTTGTCGTTATACGGTGTGGCTAATATCCATCCGTCAGAGTCCTTATCAGATTCGACCAGTTCCGAACGACTGGTGTCATCTCCAAGGAGAATGCCCTGCGCACGCGCGCGCCTCGGCGGATCAGAACGGGCCGGCTGTCGCTCCGCGCGACCCTGCTCGTGCTGGCGATCGTTCCCGGAGTGGCGCTGGCCGCCCTGTGGGCCGTCACCAGCGGACAGCTCCTGTTCGACTTCCAGCGCCAGGCCGCCCAGGGCCTGCTCGCGCAGAAGGCCGGCCAGCCGTCCAACATCGTCTACTACAACCTCCAGGAGGAGCGGCGCCTGAGCGCCGACGTCCTCGCCACGCACAGCGGCGTCGGCGACGCACTGCGCACCCAGCGCACCAAGACCGACGAAGCCGTCCGCGAGTTCCAGAAGCTCTCCGACGTCGCCGCCGACGACGCGCCGACCGAGGTCCGCGAGGCCGTCCAGCAGGCCCGGCAGGCCATCGGCCAGCTGCCCGCGCAGCGCGCCCTGGTCGACAGCGGCGGCGAGCAGCAGCAGGCCGCGGTCTACCGGTACTACACCGACCTGATCGCGGTGGACCTGCGGCTGTTCGCCTCGCTCAGCCACGTCGACAACGGCCGGATCACCACGATCTCCCAGCCGCTGGTCGACCTGTTCTGGGGCAAGGAGATGATCTCCCGCTCGGACGCGCTGCTGGCCCGCGGCTGGCCCACCGGCTCGCTCGGCACCGACGACTACCAGCAGCTCCGGCAGGCCGTCGCCGAGCAGGACTTCCAGTTCGGCACCAAGGTCGCGCCCTACCTGCCCGCCGACGAGGCCGCCATGTGGCAGCAGATCGCCGGCAGCCCGGCCTGGCAGGCCAAGACCCGCGCCGAGCAGCAGCTGCTGAAGCCCGCCGCACCCGACCGCAACGGCCGGATCGCCCTCGGCGTCGACAAGGACGCCTGGCGCCAGTCGATCGACACCCTCACCCCCGAACTCGTCGGCCTGCTGGAGCACCGCACCGGGCTCGTCGTCGACGAGGGCAAGGGCAGCATCGTCACCCTGGCCGTCCGGCTGCTCCTCACCACCGTCGTCGGCCTGATCGCCGTCGTCGTCGTCGCGCTCACCAGCTGGCGGCTCACCCGCACCCTGCGCCGCCGGATCGGCCGGCTGCAGCAGCAGGCCGAGGAGCTCGAGAACGCCCTGCCCGAGGTGGTCGAACGCCTCGGCAACGGCGAGCAGATCGACGTCGAGGAGCACGCCCGGGCGATCGAGCGCGACCCGTGGGCCCGCACCGAGGACGAACTCGCCAAGCTCGGCGAGGCGTTCAACCTCGCCCGGACGAGCGCCCTGCAGGCCGCCGTCGCCCAGGCCGAGCAGCACCGCGGCTTCGAGCGCCTGCTGCAGCGGATCGCCCGCCGCACCCAGCTGCTCATCGGCCAGCAGCTCAAGAAGCTCGACGCGCTGGAGCGCCGCCACGAGGACCCGGAGATCCTGGAGGGCCTCTTCGACCTCGACCACCTCACCGCGCGCCTGCGCCGCTACGAGGAGAACCTGGTCATCCTGGCCGGCGGCACCCCGCACCGGCGCTGGCGCAAGCCCGTGCCGCTGCTGGACGTGATGCGCGCCGCCCAGGGCGAGGTGCAGGACTACCGCCGGGTCGTCATCGACCTGGACGGCAGCCCGTGGCTCTCCGAGCGCGCCGTCGGCCCGGTCGCCCACGTGGTCGCCGAGCTGATCGAGAACGCGCTCAGCTTCTCCCGCCCGCCGAACCCGGTCGAGGTCCGCGCCGGCCGCGTCAGCCGCGGCGTCGCGATCGAGGTCGAGGACCGCGGCCTCGGCATGGACGAGGAGCAGATCGACGAGGCCAACGAGCTGATGACCCGTCCGCCCCGGGCCGACGTGCTCGCCCGCGGCGACGACATCCGCATGGGCTTCTACGTGATCGCCCGTCTCGCCGACCAGCACGGCCTGCGGATCGAGTTCCGCCAGTCGGCCTTCGGCGGCACCCGCGTCGTGGTGCTCGTCCCGGAGGAGCTGATCGTCCCCGACCCGACGGCGCGTCCCACCGCCGTCGCGGCACCGCAGACGGCCGGCGGCCTGCCCACCAGGTCCCGCGGCCGGGCGCTCGCCGGCATCACCGCCCTCCCCGGGGCCCCCGACCCGGTCACCGCACCCGTGGAGCTCCACCCGGTGTCCGAGGAGGTCCCGTACGTGCCGGTCGGCGACCCGTACACCCCCGGCGACCCGTACCCGCAGCACGAGCCGCTCGGTGCGCAGCCCGAGGAACAGTGGGCCGCCGGCCACGAGCAGCCCTTCCCCGCCGCCGTGCCGCCCGTGGAGGGCGCGCCCGCCCCGTACGGGCTGCCCGCGCCGTACCGTCCCGAGCCGGTGCAACCCGACTCGTGGCCCGGCCGGGTGCCCGCACCCGCCGAGCTCGCGCCGCCGGTGCCGGTCGCCCCGGCCGTGCCCGCGCCGTTCCCCGCCCCGGCGCCCTTCCCCGGCACCGGCGGCTACCCGCCGCCGCCCGTGCCGGCCCTGCCCGGCGGCGAACCCCCGCTGCCGCGCCGCGTCCGCCAGGCCAGCCTGGTCGACGAGCTGCGGATCGACCCGGCCGCCCCGCCGGCCGCCCCCGCGCCGCCGCGCTGGGACGAGAACCCGCTGTTCCGGCCGGCCCCCCGACGAGCCGGAGCGGCGATCGGTGCGTTCCAGCGGCGGTCCCGGGAGGCGCGCTCCGGTGCCGTCCCGCCGACTGCGGAGACCACCCCGCAGCCCGACGGGCGGCCCCGACCCGGAGACACCCGGAACACCCACACCATCCCGACGAGAGAAGACCGGTCATGACGCGCACAATCGCCACCCACCAGGACCTCGACTGGCTGCTGGACGGCCTGGTGGACTCGGTGGCCGGGACGAGGTACGCCGTCCTGCTCTCCGACGACGGCCTCGTGGTGAGCCACTCCCGCACCATCGACCGCTCCGACGCCGAGCGCCTCGCCGCCGTCGCCACCGGCCAGCAGAGCCTGGCCCGCGGCGTCGGCCAGCTCTTCGCCGGCGGCCCCGTCCACCAGGTGATCGTCGAACTGGCCGAGCTCTGGCTGTTCGTCATCGCCGCCGGCCAGGGCACTCACCTCGCCGTCGTCGCCTCCCAGGAGGTCGACGCGGAGGTCATGTCGCTCGCCATGCACAACCTGGTGCAGCAGGTCGGCCAGAAGCTCAGCACCCCGCAGCGCGGCGAGTTCGACGCGTTCGCCGCCCGCGGCGGGCAGCGCGGGTGACGTCGTACTGGGACGAGGACGAGGGGGACGACGGCGCGGACAGCATGGTCCGGCCGTACACCATCACCCGCGGTCGCACCGCGCCCGAGCGCGACGACTTCACCCTCATCACCCTGCTCACCACCGTGCAGGAGCCGGTCGACGCCTACGGCGCGCCCGTCCGGCCCGGCCGGCTGCAGCCCGAGCACCGGATGATCGTCGACCGGTGCCGGACGCCGGCCGCCGTGGCCGAGGTCGCCGCCGACCTCGACCTGCCGGTCTCGGTGACCAAGATCCTGCTCGGCGACCTCGTCGCGCAGGGCCTCCTGACGGCCCGGGCCCCGATCTCGGTGGCCCGGGCCGCGGGCGGCGCCGACCGCGGCCTGCTGGCCGCCGTACGTGAGGGACTGAGGAGGCTTTGAGATGACGACCACCCAGGCGGGCGCCGCCGCGGTCAAGATCCTGATCGCCGGCGGCTTCGGCGTCGGCAAGACGACCATGGTCGGTGCCGTCAGCGAGGTCGCCCCGCTGCGCACCGAGGAGTACCTCACCACCGCCAGCGTCGGCGTGGACGACCTCGCCGGGGTCGACCAGAAGGACACCACCACCGTCGCCCTGGACTTCGGCCGGATCACCGTCAGCCCCGAGCTGGTGGTGTACCTGTTCGGCACGCCCGGCCAGGAGCGGTTCTGGTTCATGTGGAACGACCTGGTCAACGGCGCGCTCGGCGGCGTCGTCATCGCCGACACCCGCCGGCTGGAGACCAGCTTCGCGTCGATCGACTTCTTCGAGAGCCGGGGCATCCCGTTCGTGGTGGCGATCAACTGCTTCCACGGCGTCAACACCCGCACGCCCGGCGAGATCCGGGCCGCCCTCGACCTCGACCCGCACGTGCCGATGCTGGTCGGCGACGTCCGGGAGCGGCCCTTCGGGCGGGACGTGCTGCTCGCCCTGGTCGACCACCTGATGGCGCTGCCGGTCGCCGGCTGACCGCCCGCGCGCCCCGCAGGGCCACGGCACCCGTCCCCGCCGTCCTCCCGCACCACGCGGCCGGCCTCCCCTGCCCGGCCGTCCCCCGAACCCACGGAGAGACCATGGCAACACCCCTGCGCGTCCTCGTCCACGGCGGCGGCATCGGCGGGCTGAGCCTCGCCGTCGCGCTCGCCCGTCGCGGCCACACCGTCGAGGTCGCCGAACTCCGCGAGCAGCTCGACGCCCTCGGCGTCGGCATCATCCAGCCCTCCAACGCCCTGCACGTGATGCGCGAACTCGGCGTCCTGGAGGACTGCCTGAAGGTCGGCTTCGAGTGGGAGGTGCTGACCATCTGCGACCCGTCCGGCGCCACCCTGGCCAAGATCCCGCAGCCGCGGATGGACGACGCCCCCGCCAACAACGGCATACCCCGCCCGGCCCTCGCCGAGGTGCTCGGCCGGGCCGCCGCGGAGGCCGGCGCGACCGTCCGCTTCGGCACCACGATCACCGCACTCGCCGACGACGGGGAGGGCGTGGACGTCACGCTCTCCGACGGCTCGGCCGGCCGCTTCGACCTGGTCGTCGGCTTCGACGGCATCGGCTCCCCGCTGCGCACCCGCCTCTACGGCGACCGCTACCGCCCCGAGTACACCGGCTTCGCCAACTGGCGGGTCACCGTGCCCCGGCAGCCCGAGGTGCAGGGCGTGGTGATGAGCACCGGCAACCTCGCCGCGAAGGCGCTGCTCACCCCGATCACCGACGACCTCATGTACCTGGGGGCGGTGTTCGCCGAGGCCGAGGACTTCCGCCCGGACCCGGAGCGCGCCCACGAGCAGCTCGCCGAGCGGCTCGCCGGCTTCGGCGGCCCGGTCGCCGAGGCGCTCGCGCAGGTCACCGACCCGGCCGCAGTGGTCCACTCGCGGATCTCCCAGGTCACCGTGGACGAGCCCTGGCACGTCGGCCGGGTGGTGCTGGCCGGCGACGCCGCCCACGCCTCCACCCCGCACCTGGCGCAGGGCGCGGCGATGGCGGTCGAGGACGCCCTGGTGCTCGCCCAGGAGCTGGACGCCGCGGACTCGGTGCCCGCCGCGCTGCGGGCCTGGGAGGAGCGCCGACGGCCGCGGGCGATGTTCGTCCAGGCGCTGTCCCGGGCCGTCCTCAAGCAGGAGACCGGCACGCCCACCACGCCGGAGGAGGACGAACTCCTCAAGGTCGGCATCCCCGGCGCCGCCCACGTGCTGGTGAAGCCGTACTGACGGTCGAGGACCGACAGGGGCGCGGGGGACCGTGTGGTTCCCCGCGCCCCCCGGGACGCGTCCGTGCTCAGAGCAGGGACGGGAAGAGGTCCAGGAACGGCTGGGTGGACACCGAGACGCCCCGGCCGAAGGGATCGTCGAAGTCCCAGATCAGGAACAGCAGGAAGGCGATCAGCGCGCTGAAGGTGCCGGCCAGGATCAACTCCCGCGGGGAGCGCCGGATCTGCAGCGCGAACACCATGCCGACGGTGACCACCGCGCCCACGATCAGACCGAACCACACCACCCCGGGCATGGTCGGGCCGGTGCTCTGGCCGCGGGTGTTGCGGGACTCGTCGGCCGCGGCGATCCGGTCCATGACCGGCTGGTAGACCTGCGCCTCCAGGTCCGACTGCGGGGCCCGCGAGGCGACGTCCTGGCGCAGCTTGGCGAGCAGCTCGGTGCCGCGCGGCGAGATCTCGCCGTTCTCCCGCATGTGGTCCCACTCGGTGTTCACCACGAAGGTCACGTAGGCGTCCACGTCGCCGCGGACCCGGGCCCGGAAGTCGGCCGGGTACACCTCGGCCCGGGCGCTGACCTCGTGCAGCGCCTGCGCCTCGTTCAGCACCTCGTCCTGGGCGGCGCTGCGGGCCTCCCAGACGCCGGCGATGGCGAGGCCGAGGACGATCGCGTAGACCACGCCGATCATCATGGTGATGTACTCGATGACGTCCGGGGTCTCGGACGGGTCGTCGTCCTCCCCGACCCGTCGCTGGCGCAGCACCACCACGGCGACGACGACCAGGACGGACGCCGCCATGGCGATCGCCAGGGCGAGCCACTCCGACATGACAACTCCTGTTCAGCACTGGATGGCCGACCGGCCGACGGCCGGTCGGGGGCGGCGGGACCGACCGGTCAGGACCGGCTGCCGCGGGCGGCGGCCTTCCCGCGGACCTTGGCGGCCGCGGCGGCGAGCACCGCGGGGACGGTGACGATCATCATCGTGGTCACCGGCGAACTGCTGCGGTGCCGGGCGGGCGCGACGGCCGGCTGGGCCGGAGGCATCCGGATCTTCCGCGGGGGGGGGGCGGGCGGGGCCGGCGGCGCGGGCGGCGGCTCCGGCGGTACGGCGGCGGCCGCCGCGGCCGGGGGCGAGGGTACGGGCTCGGCCGGCAGCGGGGCGGGCGGGGGCGCCGCCGGCTGCGGGGTCTGCGGCACCGGCGCGGGCGTGGGGGTCGGCTCGGGCATCGGGGTCGGCGTCGGCGTCGGGGTGGGCGTCGGGGTCGGGGTGGGCGTGGGAGACGGCGTCGGGGTGGGGCACGGGTGCGGCGGCTTCGGGGGCTTGGGCGGCTTCGGCGGCTTGGTGGGGTGCGGCGGATGGGCCGGATGGGTCGGGTGCGGGGGATATGCGGGGTGCGTGGGGTGCACCGGATGGGCGGGGTGCGTCGGGTGGAGCACCGGATGCACCGGGTGCCCGGGGTGGGGCTGGCCGGGGTGGGCGGGCAGGGACGGCTGCCCGGGGTGGTGGACGGCGGCCGTGACCGCGTCCATGTCCACGTCGATCGTGACGTCCGTCCAGACCTCCACTTCGATGTCGACCCCGCCGGCGCCGGTCACCGAGACGGCGACCCGGGCGCAGGAGTCGACGTCCGTGTCGACCCCGGGGGCGGCGGACCGCCCGTACGCGGCACCGGTCAGCAGGGCGCAGGCGGCGGTCGCGCCCAGCACGGCGCCGGCCAGTCGGACGCCGCGGGCCTGCGGGGTGATCGGTCCCGGCATGGTGGATCTGGTGCCTTTCGTTCCGGCGACGGTGCGGCGGCGGTGGTTCGGTGACGATCGGAGGGCGGACACGAGGCGGTGCCGGGCACCCGAACGGGCTGCCCGACACCGTGTCAACTCGATCTTTTACAGCCGGGTTACGGCCGTCACCCGGTCAGCCGCGGCCACCCGCGATCTCGACGTTCTCCAGCACGCCGACCGCGTCCGGCACCAGGATCGCCGCCGAGTAGTAGGCGGTGACCAGGTAGGAGATGAGGGCCTTGTCGTCGATGCCCATGAAGCGCACGGACAGGCTCGGCTGGTACTCGTCCGGGATGCCCGTCTGGTGCAGGCCGATCACGCCCTGGTTGTCCTCGCCGGTGCGCATCACCAGGATCGAGCTGGTGTGCTCCTTGGTGATCGGGATCTTGTTGCAGGGCAGGATCGGCACCCCTCGCCAGGCCGGCACCTTCTGGCCGCCCAGGTCGACGTGGTCCGGGTACAGCCCGCGGGAGTTGAGCTCCCGGCCGATCGCGGCGATGGTCTTCGGGTGGGCGAGGAAGTACTCCGAGTCGCGGCGGCGGCTCAGCAGCTCGTCCAGGTCGTCCGGGGTGGGCGGGCCGGAGTGGGTCTGGATCCGCTGGTCGAAGTCGGCGTTGTGCAGCAGGCCGAACTCCGGGTTGTTGACCAGCTCGTGCTCCTGCCGCTCGCGCAGCGCCTCGATGGTCAGCCGCAGCTGGTGCTCGATCTGGTTCATCGGCTGGTTGTAGAGGTCGGCGACCCGGGTGTGCACCTTGAGCACGGTCTGCGCGACGCTCAGCTCGTACTCGCGGGGGCGCAGCTCGTAGTCCACGAAGGCGCCGGGCAGCTGGTGCTCGCCGTGGTGGCCGGCCGACATGGCGATCTCGGCCTCGCCGCGCTCGTTCTGCCGCTGTGCGGGCAGCGAACGGAACTCGTGGATGTGCGCCTGCAGCGCGGGGGAGCCGGCCAGCACGGCCTCGAACTCGGTGCGGGAGAGCGAGAGGACCGTTCCGGCGGTGAGGGACTTCGCGGTGTACTCCCAGACGGCGTCCGGGTCGAGCAGCGCGGACTCGCCGAAGCGGTCGCCGTCGCCGATCACCCCGAGCTCGGTGTCGTCGCCGTACCGGCCGCTGCCGACCCGGCTGACCTTGCCGTGCGCGATCAGGTGGATCCGGTCGGACGGGGTGTCGCGCTCGGCCAGCACCTCGCCCGGCCCGAAGTCCCGCTGGACGCAGCGGTCGGCCAGCACGGTGAGCACGTCGACGTCCTCGAAGCCGCGCAGCAGGGCGAGTTCGCCGAGCTCCCGGGGGATCACCCGGACCTGGGAGCCGGTCTTGACGAACTCGATCCGGCCGTCGCCGACCGTGTAGGTCAGTCGGCGGTTCACCCGGTAGGCGCCACCGGCTGTCTGCACCCAGGGCAGGACCCGCAGCAGCCAGCGGGAGGTGATCTCCTGCATCTGCGGGGCGGACTTGGTGGTCGTGGCGAGATTGCGCGCGGCAGCCGTGGTGAGGCTGGACTGCTGCTGCACCTGCGGTGCCTCCGGGCTCGCGTCCACGGACATCGGCAGGGTTCTCCTTCGTATGGTGCGCCGCCTCGCGCGGGCATGGCGGAGCGTCAGATCCTGTGTCGGGAAGGGAAGGCGGCGCCAGTCGTGTGCGGTGGACCGGCGCCCGGAACGGAACACTAGATCGTCACGCACCCTTGATCCGTCCGGCTGGCCGTCAGCCACCCCATCAGGTGAAAACACCTGCAGAAAGGATTGATCGGTGATCGACACGGCCGAACGGCTGCGGACAGAACCGGGCGCGCGGATCGGGTGCGGGGCGCGCTGCCGCGGCCGGACGACGCCGGACGCGCCGGGGCCCGCCGCCGGCTCCGCGAGCCGTCCGGCGGGCCCCCGCTGCCCCGCTGCCTGCTGCTTCTCCCCGTGCGGGATCAGGCCCTCCGCAGCTCCAGGGTGCAGCACTTGACGCTGCCGCCGGCCTTCAGCAGCTCCGACAGATCGAGACCGATCGGCTCGAAGCCGCGGTCGCGCAGCTGTTCGGCGAGCGCCGTCGCGTTCTGCGGCAGCACGACGTGCCGGCCGTCCGAGGTCGCGTTGAGACCGAAGACGGCGGCGTCCTCGGCGGTGGCGACCACCGCGTCCGGGAAGAGCCGCCGCAGCACCGCCCGGCTGCCCGGGGTGAACGCCTCCGGGTAGTAGGCGACCGTCCGCTCGTCCAGCACCGCGAGGGCGGTGTCCAGGTGGTAGAAGCGCGGGTCGACCAGGGTCAGCCCGATCACCGGGCGGCCGAAGAACTCCTGCGCCTCGGCGTGCGAGCGCGGGTCGCTGCGGAAGCCGGTGCCGGCCAGCAGCAGGTCCCCGCAGAGCAGGTAGTCGCCCTCGCCCTCGTTGACGAAGCCGGCGGTCGCCACCTCGGCCAGGCCCAGGCCGAGCAGCCGCTCGCGGTAGGCGGGGGCCTCGTCCGCCCGCTCGCGGTCGCGGAACCGCGCGACCAGCGCCCGGCCGTCCAGCACCGTGGCGCCGTTGGCGGCGAAGACCATGTCCGGCAGGCCGGGCACCGGTTCGACCGTCTCCACGGTGTGCCCCAGGTCCAGGTACGTCCGGCGGAGCTGCTCCCACTGGGCGACGGCGAGCGCGGTGTCGACGGGCTTGCCCGGGTCCATCCACGGGTTGATGGAGTAGACGACGTCGAAGTGGGTGGGACGGCACATGAGGTAGTGCCGGGGCTGGGCGAGGCGCATGGTGGTGACCCCCAGGACGTGGCGGCGGGCCGCCGGGTGTGCGGCCGCGCCGCGAACGCTACGCGGGGTCCGCCGAACGGCGAGTGAACCGCGGGCGGCAGTGCAGTGACATCCGGCCACCTGGGTAAACCTTTCTCCGCCGCCCGAAACCCGTCGGCGCCCCCGGCCGTTGGAGGGATGTTCGGCGGCTCGGGGGCCGCCGGTCACCGGCTGCGGGACCGCACCTGACAGCCTGTCGGAGGAACACGTACGGGGGGAACACACCACCATGTCCGGAACCACCATGCCCGCAAGCACCGTGCCCGGGACCGCCGCGGCCGAGGACGCCGCCGAGGTCGTGATCGTCGGCGCGGGGCCGGCCGGGCTGGTCCTCGGCAACCTGCTGCTCGGCGCCGGGGTGCGGTGCACCGTCCTGGAGCGGCAGAGCCGCGCCCACGTCGAACAGCGCGCCCGGGCCGGGTTCCTGGCCGCCAACACCGTCCGGGTGCTCACCGAGAACGGCCTCGCCGACGGCCTGCTGAAGGACGGCCGGCAGCACGACACCTGCGCCTTCCGCACCGACCGCGGCGAGTTCCACCTGGACTACGGCAGCCTCGGCCGCGGCGAGGCGCACACCGTCTACCCGCAGCAGCACCTCGTCCGGGACCTGGTCGCCGAGTTCCTCGCCCGCGGCGGCGACCTGCGCTTCGAGACCCCGGTGGTCGGCATCACCGGTATCACCGGCGACCACCCCGCGGTCACCGCGCAGTCCGCGGACGGCACCCTGCACCGGCTGTCCGCCCGGTTCGTCGCCGGCGGCGACGGCCGCCACGGCACCGCCCGCACCGCCGTTCCGGCCGGGGCCGTCCGCCGCTACCGCCGCGACCACGGCGTCACCTGGCTGGCCCTGCTCGCCGCCGCCCCGCAGAGCATGGGCCCCGTCGCCTACGCCGTCCACGAGGACGGCTTCGCCGGCCACATGGCCCGCACCCCCGACATCACCCGCTACTACCTCCAGGTGCCGAGAGGCGAGTCCCCGGACGCCCGGCCGGACGCCCGGATCTGGGCCGACCTCGCCCACCGGATGCGCGCCGACCGGCACGGCCCGCTGCACGAGGGCCCGATCGTGGAACGCCGGACGGTCGAGATGACCTCCGACGTCCTCGACCCGATCCAGTACGGCCGGCTCTTCCTGGTCGGCGACGCGGCCGGCCTGATCAGCCCGGCCGCCGCCAAGGGCGCCAACCTCGCCGTCATGGAGGCGGAGATCCTCGCCCGGGGCCTGACGGCCGCGCTGCGCGGCGGCGACGAGCAGCCGCTCGCCCGCTACTCCGCCGACTGCCTGCCGCGGATATGGCGGGCGCAGGAGTTCTCGCACTGGATGATCAACCTGCTGCACGGCCCGGCCGGCAGCGACGACGACGCCGTCTTCCTGCGCGCCCTGCAGCAGGCCCGTCTGGAGAGCCTGCAGACCTCCCGCAGACACCAGGACCACTTCGCCGAGAACTACGTCGGCATCTGACGATCAGTCAATCCACACACCACGAAACCCGCTCCACGGGGGAGACAACCGCATGGGCAACCCGCCCGGCGCGGCACAGCCGCGCCTGCATCCGCACGACCTCGACCGCATCCGCCGGGCCGCCGCCTTCGTCGCGGCCAACGACACCGGCACCGTCCTCGCCGACCTGCTGCCCGGCCTGGCGCCCGCCGAACGGGACGCCGTCGCCGCGCACAGCCGCTTCACCCACGCCGCCGTCCTGGTGTTCCCGCACTCGCTCGGCGACCTGCACGCCCTGCTCCTGGCGGAAGGGCTGGAGGCGGGCCCGATCGCCCCCAGCACGGTCGTCCGCGCGCGGCTCGCCCGCCGCTACGGGCGCAGCGCCGACAGCCTGGAGGTCGGCATCCTGCGCGCCCCGGTGACCGCGGCCGACGGCAGCCCCTGCGAGATCGAGATCTTCGCGCTCGCCGTCCCGCCCGGCTCCGGCCTCGACACCCTCGCCGCCGGCGAGCGCGCCCACGACCACGAGGCGCACCTCGCGCTGGAGGTGACCACGCCCGACCCGGTCGTGCTCGCCGGGCTGCGCGCCACCCTGCTGGACCGCGGCCGCACCACCGCCGACGGCGGCGGGCACAACGCCCACGAGGACACCACCGTCCTCTACTTCCGCACCGGCGCGGAGTCGGGCCACCGGCGGCTGGAACTCAACACCTCCGGCCACCACGCGGGCGTCCTCGCCGCCCACGGCAGCACCGGCGACCGCCCTGCCGACCGGCTGCTGCACCTGATGACCGGCGCCTGGGCCACCCAGGCCGTCGCGGTCGCCGCCGAACTGCGGCTCGCCGACCACCTCGACACCGCCCCGCGGCCGACCACCGAGCGGCTCGCCGAGCTCACCGGCACCCACCCCGACCGGCTGCGGCGGCTGCTGCGCTACCTCACCGAGCTCGGCGTGTTCGCCCCCGACGGCACCGGCTCGCACCGCCCCACCGAGCCCGGACGGCTGCTGCGCACCGACGCGGACCGGTCGCTGCACCCGCTCGCCCTGCTCTACGGCGGCCCCTTCTACCGCTCCTTCGGCGCCCTCGGATACGCCGTCCGCACCGGCCGGGACGCCTTCGAACACACCTACGGCGCCCACCACTTCGCCCACTTCGCGGCTGACTCGCAGCTCGCCGACCTGTTCGACCGGTCGATGGCCGCCAGTACCCAGATGTTCGACCCGATCGCCGAACTCGTCGACTTCGGCGCCGCCCGCGTCGTGGTCGACGTCGCCGGCGGCAACGGCGCGCTGATCTCCGGGGTGCTCGCCGCCCACCCGCACCTGGAGGGCGTGCTGCTGGAGCGGCCGCACGTGGTGGAGGCCGCCCGGGAGACGCTGACGAAGGCCGGCTGCGCCGACCGCTGCCGCCTGGTGGCCGGCGACTTCACCGAGGAGGTGCCCGCCGGAGGCGACGTCTACCTGCTCTCCCGGGTGCTGCACGACTGGGACGACCGGCAGTGCCTGGCGATCCTGCGCCGGCTCGCCGAGGCGGTGCCCGAGCACGCCGAACTCCTGGTGGTGGAACGGCTGCTGCCCGCCGAGGAGGACGCCGGCCCGTCCCTCGCGGTGCCCTGGGACGTCCACATGCTGTGCAACGTCGGCGGCCGCGAGCGCACCGCCGAGCACTACGGCAGGCTGTTCGCCGAGGCCGGCTTCGAGCTCACCGGTGTCGCCGAACTCCCGCTGGACGGCGCCCTGCTGGCCGCCCGCCGGACGCGCTGACGGCACCGGGCCCGGTACGACCGGGCGGGACGGCCGTCGGTGCGCCGTCCCGCCCGGCAGTGCCTCACCGCATCTGCACCTCCGTCCGGCGCACGGCCGAGCGGAGCACGAAGGCACCGCCGATCTCGATCAGGCCGAGCAGCAGCAGCCACAGCCCGAGCAGCCTGGCCAGCGCGACGGCGGACTCGACCGGGTAGGCGAGCACCACGATGCCCGCGATCACCCCGATCGCGCCCAGGAAGACCGCGAGCCCGCGGCCCGGCATCGACTTGGTGGAGATCGCCACGAACAGCGTCACGATCCCGGCCAGCAGCCAGTAGAGGCCGACCACGATCGCCAGGAATCCGACGGTCTGCAGCTGGTGCCGCAGCACCAGCACACCGGCCACCACCGACAGCAGGGCGATCAGCACGTGCAGCACCCGGCCGCCGGTGCCGTCCTCGTGGGTGAAGGCGGTGACGAAGCGGACCGCCCCGGCCACCAGCAACTGCAGGCCGATGATGATCGCGACCACTCGGGTGGTCTCCTCGGGCCAGGCGAGCATCACGATGCCCGCCACCAGGGTCAGTACTCCGAAGGACAGCGGCCAGAGCCACGACCTGCCGAGCCCGGTCAGCAGGTCCTGCGGGTCCGTGGGGGCGGGACGGGAGGGTGCGGTCATGGTGTGCTCCCTCGTTCGGCGGAGCCGGCGCACGGGGCGCCCGGAGCCCCAGTCTCCCGCCGCCCCGGCCGGCGGAGATCACCCGCGCCGGGTGGTGCGGGCGCACCCCGCTCCGGGGACGGTTGATCCGGAGTACCCCGCCTGCCGCACCCCCCGGGGCAGGCAGGCCGCCCGAGACGGGAGACGCACGGTGAACGACTACCCGCTGCTCAACATCTTCTGGACCATGCTCTGGTTCTTCCTCTGGATCCTCTGGTTCTTCCTGTTGTTCCGGATCTTCGGTGACCTCTTCCGGGACGACTCGGTCGGCGGCTGGGGCAAGGCCGGCTGGTGCATCTTCCTGATCCTGATCCCCTTCCTCGGCGTGTTCGTCTACCTGATCGCCCGCGGCCGGGGCATGGGCGAACGCGAGATGCGGATGCGGATGCAGGCCGAGCAGGACTTCCGCTCCTACGTCCAAGAGGCCGCGGCCGGCTCCGGCCCGGCACCGTCCAGTCACGTCGACGAACTCGCCAAGCTCGCCGATCTGCAGAAGAGCGGCGCGATCACCGAAGCGGAGTACCAGCAGGCCAAGGCGAAGGTCCTGGCCTGACCGCCCGGACCCGAAGGGGCGCCGGACCGCCACTGCGGTCCGGCGCCCTCGTGCGCACCGTGCGCGCGGCGCAGGGTCCGGCAATCGCCGGACCCTGCCCTCAGTCCGCCAGCTGCCGGACTCTCCCCTCAGTCCGCCAGCTGCCGGACTCTCCCCTCAGTCCGGCAGCTGCCGGAACTCCACCACCCGCAGGCCGAGCGCCCGGAAGCGGGCCAGCAGGCCGTACAGGTGCGCCTCGTCGACCACCTGGCCGTACAGGACCGTCTGGCTGGGGACGACGTAGCTGTCGAGCTCGGGGAACCCCTCGGAGAGCATCGTCTCCGACATCGTCCCGGCGACCCGGATCTCGTAGTGCATGGGCACACGCTCCCTCGGTACCCCACGGCCTCGGACCCCCTGCTCCACCGTCCCCGGTACGGCCGGTCGGGTCATCACCCGGCCGGGGTGGGACGGCCCGCTCAGAGCAGGTGCAACTGCCGGGCCCGGCGCACCGCCTCGCCGCGGCGGGTGGCGCACAGCTTGCGGTTGATGCTCTTCAGGTGCGTCTTCACGGTGTTCACCGACAGGTGCAGGTCGGCGGCGATCTCGTCGGTCGACATCAGCTGCGCCACCCGGACGAGCACGTCGTGCTCGCGCTCGCTCAGCTGCTCCACCACCGGGGCGGGCGCCGGTGCGTCACCCGGACGGGGGAGTCCGGCGACCAGGTCCCGGGGCAGCCAGCCGTGCGCGTGGGCCAGGGCCGGGCGCTCCTGCAGCAGCCGCCGCACCCACGGGCCGGCCTCCCGGAACGGGCGGCGCAGCCGGTCCGGGCGGGCCACGGCCAGCGCCTGCGCCAGCAGCCGGTGGGCCGCCGCCGGATCCCCGAACGCCGACGCGGCCCGGGCCCGGACCAGCTGCGCCCGGACGGCGACGGCCGGCCGCACCGCGCGGGCGGGCACCGCGTCGAGCGCCGCCAGCGCGGCCCGCGGATCGTTCGCGGCCAGGTGCGCCTGCGCGGCGGCGACGGCCGGCTCCGGCCCCTCGCCGGCGGCGGACAGCACCCGCAGCGCGGCCACCGGGTCACCGGCCGCCAACTGCGCGGCGCACTGCCCGAGCGCGATCCGCTCGCGCGCCCAGGGCGAGGGCTTGTCGGCCGGCGCCGGGCGCTCCGCCGCGGCCAGCGTCAGCAGTGCGCCGCGGGCGTCCCCGGAGTTCAGCAGCAGCTTCGCCTTGAGCACCGCCAGGCCGACCACCAGCAGCGGGTCGTGGCGGGCGCCCGACCCGGCCTCGGCCCGCTCCAGCGCCGTCCGGGCGACGGCCAGGTCGTCCCGGTCGAAGGCGATCTCCGCCAGCACCAGGTGGCCGACGCCGCTGTGCGCCGAGGGCGGCAGCCCGCACCGGGCGGCCTCCGCGATCGCCTCCACGGCGTGTGCCTCCGCCCGGCCCGGTGAGCCGAGCAGCAGGTCGATCAGCGCCAGCCGCCCCAGCGACTCGTGCCGGACGGCCGCCTGGGCGCCGCCGCCCGCGGCCTCGGCCGCCGCCGCCAGTCCGGCCCGCGCCGCGTCGAACCGGCCCTCCCACAGCTGGGCGGAGCCGAGCCCGGCCAGCAGCAGGGCCTTCAGCTCCGGGTGCGCCCGCAGCCGTTCCTCCGGCACCTCGTGCTCCAGCTCGGCCGCGCTCTCCGCGGCGTTCTCCGCCATGTCCGCCGAGCCGAGCAGCCGCGCCGCCAGCACGCGCAGCACGGCGCCGCTCAGCCGCGCGGCGGCGCTGCCGGTGCCGGGCGGGGCGAGTTCGTCGGCCCGGCCGAGGTGGGCCAGCCCGCGGTCGACGTCCCACCGGGCGAGCGCCCGGGCGGCCCGGACGAGCGCCACGGCCGGCCCGTCGGCCTGCTCCGGCATGCGGGCGAACAGCGCGCCCAGCCGGGCGGCGTCCAGGCCGGCCAGCAGCTGACCGACCGCCAGGTCGTCGACCAGCCAGCCGGCCGCCGTCTCCCAGTCCCCGGCCGCCGCGGCGTGCGGCAGCGCGTCGGCGAGCCGCCCGGCGTCGTGCAGCCAGTGCGCGGCCCGCCGGTGCAGCTCCTGTTCCAGGCCCGGGTACCGGGCGCGCAGGTGCACCCGGAGGATCTCGGCGAACAGCGTGTGCTGCCGGTACCAGGCGTGCCCGAGCGGGGTGACGAAGGCGTTGGCGTGCCGCAGCTCCTCCAGGATCCGGGCGGCGTCCTGCCGGCCGGTCAGGGCGTCCGCCAGCCCGGTGTGGGTGCGCTCCAGAATGCTGGTGCGCAGCAGCAGGTCCTGGGTCTCCGCGGGTTGGGCCTGCAGCACCTCGGCGAGCAGGAAGTCCGCGACGGTGCTGTTGCCGGCCTCGAACTCGCGCAGGCAGCCCTCCGGGTCGTCGGTGTTCTCGGTGGCCAGTGCGCACAGCCGCAGGCCCGCCGCCCAGCCCTCCGTCCGGCGGGTCAGCGCCTGCACGCCCTCCTCGGAGAGGGCCAGTCCGTGCCGGGTGAGCAGGACACCGGTCTCCTCGGCGGTGAAGGCGAGGTCGGTGCCGCGGATCTCGGCGACCGCGTCGGCGGCCCGGTAGCGGTGCAGCGGCAGCAGCGGCTCGTCCCGGCTGATCAGGACCAGCCGCAGCCCGCCCGCCGCGTGCCGCAGCAGTCCGTCCAGCGCCTCGGCGACCGCCGGGGAGGTGACGTGCTCGAACTCGTCCAGCACCAGGACGACCGGGGAGCCGCGCCCGTTCAGTCCGGCGGCCAGCCGGTCCGGCAGGGCGAGGTCCACCTCGGCCGCCCGGGCGGGGCCGGCCACGTCCGCGGGGAGCGGGATGCCGCCGTGCCGCAGTGCGGCGAGCAGCTGCGCCCAGAACACCCCGGGTGCCTCGTCGCCGCGTTCCAGGGTGAGCCAGACGACCGGCCCGGGCAGGGCGGCCCGCGCCGCCCAGTCCGCGACCAGCAGGGTCTTGCCGGCCCCGGCCGGGCCGTTGACCAGGACGAGCGGCCGCTGCAGCCCCGCGGTGAGCCGTTCGGCGAGCCGTTCGCGGCGGACGAAGGTGCGGGGGACGGGCGGCGCGGCGAAACGGGCGGCCAGCACGGGGTCGCCGTTCGGAGCAACGGGGGGAGCGGGTGCCGGGGCCGGTGCGCCGACGGCGGCCGGCCGCCGATTTCCTGAGCTGTCTGGCATGGCGACCACCGGAGTCCAGGGCGCGCGCCGGGTGCACACGTCGTCCCGGCTTCAATCATCGGTACACCCCCGGGCGGCCGCAACGCACGGAGGGTGACCGCCGGGGCGGCCGGTCACCCGCGCCGGGTGGTGCGGAGCCGCCCGCTTGACCGCACCCTGATCTGGGGGACTGTCCAGGACACCCGACACGGAGGTCTCGATGGCGACCGCACCCTATCCCGCCGGAAGCTTCCGCCCGACGCCGCCGCGGGCGACGCAGCAGGGCGAGTCCATGCGGATGTTCGCCGCCGTCATGCTGGGCGTCCTCGCCCTGTTCAACGGCCTCGACGGCATCGCGGCGATCGCGCAGTCCAAGGTGTTCGTCGGCGACGCCCGCTTCGTCTTCGGCGACCTGCGCGCCTGGGGCTGGGCGATGCTCGCCCTCGCCGTCGCGCAGGGCTTCGCCGCGGCCGGCGTCCTCGCCCGCAACCAGCTCGCCCGCTGGTTCGGCGTGGCCGTCCTCGTCCTCAACGCCTTCGCCCAGATGGCCTTCATCCCGTCGTACCCGGTCTGGTCCGTGCTGGTCATCGCCATCGACGTGATCGCCCTGTACGCGCTGATCGCCTACGGCGGCCGCCCGGAGCCCGGGCCGCCGGCCCCCTGAGCCCCCACCCGCACCCGCACCCGAGGAGCCCGAAGTGACCGACGAAATCAACGAGATGGGCCCGATCGACTACGTGGTGATCGAGTTCCCCGGCAGCAAGATGACCGGGGAGGGCCTGCCGCTGCTCGTCGACCTGGTCGACCGGGGCATCGTCCGGATCATCGACCTGATGTTCATGAAGAAGGAGCTCGACGGCTCCGTCGTCGGGCTGGAGATCGCCGACATGACCGGCGACGGCGAACTCGACCTCGCGGTCTTCGAGGGTGCGGCCTCCGGCCTGCTCGGCTCGGAGGACCTCGACGAGGCCGCCGCCGCCCTGGAGCCCGGCAACTCGGCCGGCCTGATCGTCTACGAGAACCTGTGGGCCGCGCCGTTCGCCGCCGCCCTGCGCCGCGGCGGCGCCCAGCTGGTGGCGAGCGGCCGCATCCCGCTGCCGGACCTCGTCGCCGCGCTGGACGCGCTCGAGTCCGAGGAGTGACCGGCCACCCGCCGGTACCGGAAGACCGAAGGAGAGAACCATGCCCGGACTGATCCGAGGAGTCGCCCGCACCGCCGTGGTCGCGGGCACCGCCACGGCGGTGTCCAACCGCGTGTCCCGGCGGCAGGCCGGCCGGTGGGCCGATCAGGAGGCCCAGCAGGCCCCGCCCCCGCAGCAGGTGGTCTACCAGCAGGCACCGCCGCCGCCCGCGCCGCCGGCCGCCGCCCCGGTCAGCATGGACAGCAAGATCGACCAGCTCAAGGAACTCGCCACGCTCAAGGAGCAGGGCATCCTCACCGAGGCCGAGTTCGAGGCGCAGAAGGCCCGGATCCTCAACGGCTGACCGACTCGCTGTCAAACCCCCTGGAGGCGCGGTGAACCGGTGGAAGCCGCTGATCGTCCTCGGCACGGGCCAGTTCCTCATGGTGCTGGACGCGTCGGTGATGAACGTGTCGATCAGTCAGCTCGTCGAGGACTTCGACACCGAGGTCACCGCGATCCAGGGGGTCATCACCCTCTACACCCTGGTGATGGCCGCCTTCATGCTCACCGGCGGCAAGATCGGCGACATGTACGGCCGCCGCCGCACCTTCGTGATCGGCTTGGTCGTCTACGCGGTCGGCTCCGGCCTCACCGCGATCGCCCCGAAGCTGTGGGTGCTCGCGCTCGGCTGGTCCGTGATCGAGGGGCTCGGCGCCGCCCTGGTGCTGCCGGCCCTCGCGGCCCTGGTCGCCGGCGCCTACCGGGGCCGCGACCGGGCCGTCGCCTACGGCGTGATCGGCGGCCTCGCCGGCGCCGGCATCGCCGTCGGCCCGCTGCTCGGCGGCTGGGTCACCACCTACCTCACCTGGCGGCTGGTCTTCGCCGGCGAGGTCGTCCTGGTGGCCGCGATGCTCTGCCTGATCGGCTGGATCCCGGCCGAGGAACCGCCGAAGGAGCGGCCGAAGATCGACCTGGTGGCGGTCGCGCTCTCCGCGGCCGGGCTCGCCCTGGTCGTCCTCGCGGTGCTGCAGAGCAGCAGCTGGGGCTGGCTGGAGCCGCGGAACCCGCCGTTCACCGTGTTCGGCTTCTCGCCGACCCTCTTCGTGATCACCCTCGGCGGCCTGCTGCTGTTCCTCTTCGCCCGCTGGGAACTCGGCCGGGAGAGGGCGGAGAAGCCGACCCTGGTGCACCTCGGCCTGTTCCGCGTCCGGTCGCTGCGCTCCGGTCTGGTCACCCTGTTCAACCAGAACACCATCCTGCTCGGCCTGTTCTTCGTGATCCCGCTCTACCTGCAGGTGGTGCTGGGCGAGGACGCCTTCGAGACGGGCCTGCGGCTGCTGCCGGTGTCCATCACCATGCTGGTCGCCTCGATGAGCGGCTCGCTGCTGCTGCGGATCGCCTCACCGCGCACCATCGTCCGGGCCGGGTTCCTGGTGCTGCTCGCCTCCATCGTCTGGCTGCTCGCCACCATCGACCCCGAGCTGAACGACCTCTCGTTCGCCCTCGCCATGGCGGTGATGGGCCTCGGGATGGGCATGCTCGCCTCGCAGCTCGGCAACGTCGTGCAGTCCAGCGTCGGCGCCGCCGACCGCAGCGAGGCCGGCGGACTCCAGTACACCGCCCAGAACCTCGGCTCCTCGCTCGGCACCGCACTGATCGGTGCGATCCTGATCGGTGCGCTCGCCGCCTCGCTGGGCAACCTGATCAAGAACGACCCGAGGATCTCCGACGAGGTGGCCCGGCAGGCCGGCACCCGGATCGAGGCCGGCCTCACCTTCGTCCCCGCGGACGGCGTCGCCGACGCCCTGGCGCAGACCTCGATCCCGCCCGCGGAGGCGGACGCCATCGTCGACAACTACCGGGACGCCCAGATCACGGGACTCAAGGTCGCCGTCCTCGCCAGCGGCGGCATCGCCCTGATCGGCTTCCTCTGCACCACGGCGCTGCCCGCCCACGTCCGAGGCAAGGGGCCGGGCGGCGAGGAGGCGGAGGACGAGGACGGCGAGGACCGCGAGGACGTCGCGGCCTGACGGCCCGCGGGGCGCGTCCTCCCGGGAAACGCGGTGGTCGATCCAGGGGCGCGTAGGGGCACCTCCCGGCCGAAGGCCGGGGGAGAACTGCGCAGTCCGGGAGCGGTGTTCCTGGCGAACTCGGATCACCGCTGGTCCGAAAGGCCGCCCGCAGCCCGATCGCGCAGTCTCCCCCAGCCTTCGGCCGGGTGCCCCAACGCGCCCCTGCAGGGCACGCACGCGCCGTGGAAGACACGCCTCGGCGCCGGCGGCACGCACTTTCCGGCACCGCCGGAATGACCGTGCGGCGGGTTTGGGCGGCGGGCCCGGCCTCGGGCAGGCTGTAGGGCGACCGGCCCGTACGGGCCCCGCGCCGAGAGGAGCCCCGCCATCGCCGCCGCCGCACCCGGCCCGCAGTCGCTCGACCGGGCGCTCGACCTGCTGGACGCCGTCGCCGACGCACCCGGCCCGGTCGCCGCCCGCGACCTCGCCGCCCGGCTCGGCTGCTCGCTCTCCACCGTCTACACCCTGCTCGGCCCGCTCACCGCCCGCGGCCACCTCGCCCGCACCCGCGGCGGCTACGTGCTCGGCCCGCGGATCCCCGCCCTGCACCGGGCGTACCGGCGGCGGGAGCCCACCGAGCCCGACGTCCGCGACCTGCTGCTGCGGGTGGCCCGCGCGGCCGGCACCCCCGCGTACTACAGCACCTGCCGGGACGGCCGGATCGCCGTGGTCGAGAGCACCGGGCCGCCCGCGGCCGACGGCGACCCCTTCGAGGCCGGCACCGAGCCGCACGCGCACGCCACCGCCCACGGCAAGGTGCTGCTCGCCGCGCTCTCCCGACCGGCCCGCCGCCGCTACCTGGCCGAGCACGGCCTGCCGCGGTTCACCGAGCACACCATCACCGACCCCGACCGGCTGGAGGCCGAACTCGGCCTCGTCCGCCGACTCGGCCTGGCGGTCTCGGTCGGCGAGTACGACCCCGACTGGATGTGCCTGGCCGTGCCGCTGCCGCCCGCCGGCGGCGGCCCCGCCCGGGCGCTCTCCGTCTCGCTGCCCACCGCCCACCGGGCCGCCCGCGGCCGGATCGGCGACGTCCTGACCCGCGCCGCCCGGCAGTTCGGCTGAGCGGCCGTCACCACCCCACCACCACAACACCGTTGAGGAGCCAGTCGTGATCCTGATCAACGTCAAGTTCACCGCCCGCCGCGAGTACGCCGACAGCTGGATGGCGCGGGTCGACGCGTTCACCCGGGCCACCCGCGAGGAGCCGGGCAACATCTTCTTCGAGTGGTCCCGCAGCGTCGACGACCCCCAGGTGTACGTCCTGCTGGAGGCCTTCGCGGACGCCGAGGCCGGGGCCGCCCACGTGAACTCCGACCACTTCAAGGCCGCCATGGCCGAACTGCCGCAGGCCATCGCGGCCAAGCCGCAGATCATCTACGTCGAGGCGCCGGTCGACGGCTGGGGCGAGATGGCCGAACTCACCCCCGCGGAGTGACCCCGGACGGGCCTGCGTGATCCGCCCCCGGGGCCTCACACCCGGAGGTACCATCCGTGCGGCAGGCGTAACGGCCGGGGAACCCCGCACGACACCTCCGCGCAACAGGGCCTTCCTACGTTGGACACAGGTGGGAGCGTCCCACCGGGCCGGTCGGCGGGACCCCGCCACCGCGGGCGGGGCCCGGACCGGCGGCCACGAGAGGGGCAGCCGTGACGGTGCCGACGCCGCAACAGGAGACCAGCCGGGTGAGGACGGCCTGCTCGTACTGCGGGGTCGGCTGCGGCATCGTCCTCGACGTGGCCCGGGAGGCCGACGGCCGCCGGAGGGTGGTCAAGGCCTCCGGCGACCCGGCCCACCCGGCGAACGCCGGCCGGCTCTGCACCAAGGGCGCCACCCACGCCGACCTGATGGCCGCGCCCGGCCGGCTCGGCACCGCCCTCGTCCGCACCGGCCGCGGCGAGGAGCCGGCCGAGGCCGACGTGGACGCGGTCGTCGCCGCCGTCGCCGGACGGCTGCGCGCCATCGTCGACGAACACGGGCCGGACGCCCTGGCGTTCTACGTCTCGGGCCAGATGTCCCTGGAGGCGCAGTACTTGGCGAACAAGCTGGCCAAGGGCTTCGTACGGACCTCCCGGATCGAGTCCAACTCCCGCCTGTGCATGGCCAGCGCGGGCTCCGGCTACAAGCTCTCGCTCGGCGCCGACGGCCCGCCCGGCTCGTACGAGGACTTCGAGCGCGCCGACCTCTTCCTGGTCATCGGCTCCAACATGGCGGACTGCCACCCGATCCTCTTCCTGCGCATGATGGAACGGGTCAAGGCCGGCGCGAAGCTCGTCGTCGTCGACCCGCGCCGCACCGCCACCGCCGAGAAGGCCGACCTCTTCCTGCAGGTCCGCCCCGGCACCGACCTGGCGCTGCTCAACGGCCTGCTGCACCTGCTGGTCGCCGGCGGCCACATCGACGAGGCGTTCATCGCCGAGCACACCGAGGGCTGGGAGCAACTGCCCGACTTCCTCGCCGACTACCCGCCCGCCGCCGTCGCCGAGCTGACCGGCCTCGCCGAGGCCGACCTGCGGCAGGCCGCCGAGTGGATCGGCACCGCGGGGGAGTGGACGAGCTGCTGGACGATGGGCCTCAACCAGTCCACCCACGGCACCTGGAACACCAACGCCCTGGTCAACCTGCACCTGGCCACCGGCGCCATCTGCCGCCCCGGCAGCGGACCGTTCTCGCTGACCGGCCAGCCCAACGCCATGGGCGGCCGCGAGATGGGCTACATGGGCCCCGGACTGCCGGGCCAGCGCTCCGCCCTGGTCGAGGCGGAACGGGCCTTCACGGAGGACCTCTGGGGCATCGAGCGGGGCAGCCTGCGCGCCGAGGCCGGCGCCGGCACCGTGGAGATGTTCGAGCGGATGGCCGAGGGCGAGATCAAGGCCTGCTGGATCATCTGCACCAACCCGGTCGCCTCGGTGGCCAACCGGCGCACCGTCATCGAGGGCCTGGAGGCGGCCGAACTCGTCATCACCCAGGACGTGTTCGCCGAGACCGAGACCAACGCCTACGCGGACGTGGTGCTGCCCGCCACGCTCTGGGCCGAGTCCGACGGCGTCATGGTCAACTCCGAGCGCAACCTCACCCTCGTCCCGGGCGTGGTGGACGCCCCCGGCGGGGCCCGGCCCGACTGGCGGCTGATCGCCGACGTCGCCTGCGCCATGGGCTACGCCGAAGCCTTCGGCTACGCCTCCGCCGAGGAGGTCTTCGAGGAGCTCAAGCAGGCCTGGAACCCGACGACCGGCTGGGACCTGCGCGGCGTGACCTACGACCGGCTGCGGGAGGGCCCCGCGCAGTGGCCGTGCGCCCCCGGCGGCCCGGACCGCAACCCGGTGCGGTACCTCAACGACGGCGTCAGCCAGCAGCCGCTGGTCCGCGAGGACGGCTCCCGGCCGCGGCTCGCCTTCCCCACCGAGTCCGGCCGGGCCCGGTTCTACGCCCGGCCGCACCTGCCGCCCGCCGAACTGCCCGACGACGACTACCCGTTCGTGCTCAACACCGGCCGGGTGCAGCACCAGTGGCACACCCTCACCAAGACCGGCAAGGTCGCCAAGCTGAACAAGCTGAACCCGGGCCCGTTCGTGGAGATCCACCCGGTGGACGCCGCCGCGCTGCGGGCCGCCGACGGGGACCGGCTGGAGGTCGCCTCCCGGCGCGGCCGGGCCGTGCTGCCCGTGGTGGTCACCGACCGGGTGCTGCCCGGCACCTGCTTCGCGCCCTTCCACTGGAACGACATGTTCGGCGAGTACCTGGGGATCAACGCCGTCACCAACGACGCCGTCGACCCGGTCTCCTTCCAGCCCGAGTTCAAGGCCTGCGCGGTCTCGCTCACCCGGGTCGCCGCCGTCGCCGACCCGGCCCCGGCCGCCGTCGCCGCCCCCGGGCCCGCCCTCACCGCGGCCGCCGCCGAGGGCGGTACCGCGGTCGCGGCCCTCACCCGGCTCTTCGCGCTCACCGACCTGGCCGCCCCGCCCGCCTTCGCCGACCACGAACGCCGCTACCTCGCCGGGTACTTGGCGGGCCTCGGCGCCACCGCCCCGGCCGGCGCGGTGCCGGTGCTGCCGGCCGACGCGCCCTTCGACCCGGCGCACGCGCTGTGGGTGGACGGCGTGCTCGCCGGGATGTTCTCCCGCTCCGCCCTGCCCGCCCCCGGCCCCGCGCCGGCCGCCGGGCCCGCCGCCGAGGCGCCCGGCCGCCGGGTGGTCGTCCTGTACGCCTCGCAGACCGGCAACGCCGAGGAGATCGCCACCGGCGCCGCCGCCCGGCTCGCCGAGGCCGGCCGCAGCGCGACCGTCCTGCCCATGACGGACTGCGCCCCCGGCGCCCTGACCGCCGACACCGACCTGCTCGTGGTCACCAGCACCTTCGGCGACGGCGACGCCCCCGACAACGGCGCCGACTTCTGGCGGCAACTGGCCGACGGCGACGCGGCCCGCCTCCCCGACCTGCGGTACGCGGTGCTCGCCCTCGGCGACTCCAGCTACCACGACTTCTGCGGCCACGGCCCCCGCCTCGACGAGCGCCTCGCCGAACTCGGCGGCGTCCGCCTGCTGCCCCGCGTCGACTGCGAACCGGACTACGAGGAGGCCGCCGCCGGCTGGCTGGAGCAGGTGCTGACCGCGCTCACCGCGGAGCCCGCCCCGGCGCCGGCCGCCCCGCGCAGACCCACCAAGGCCGAACCGTTCACCGCCACCCTCACCGGCAACCGGCTGCTCAGCCTGCCCGGCGCCGCCAAGGAGGTCCGCCAGTTCACCTTCGACCTCGGTGCGAGCGGCGCCCTGGAGTACGAGGCCGGCGACGCGCTCGGCGTCTGGCCGGTCAACTGCCCCGAGCTGGTGGTGGAGTGGCTGGAGGCGACCGGCCAGCACCCCGACACCGAGGTCGAACTCGCCGGCGTCGGCCGGACGACGCTCTCCGAGGCGCTGCACCGGCACCTCGACCTGACCCGGATCACCACCGACCTGCTCCGCTTCGCCGCCGAGCGGACGGCCGACGGCCGACTGCTCCGCAAACTGCTCCGCCCCGACAACAAGGACGAACTGGCGAAGTGGAGTTGGGGCCGGCAGGCGATCGACCTGGTGGCCGAGCACCCGGTGAAGGCCACCTCCCAGGAGTGGGTGGACGTGCTGAAGAAGCTGCAGCCGCGGCTCTACTCGATCTCCTCCAGCCCGCTGGTCGACCCGGCGAAGGTCCAACTCACGGTCTCCGTCGTACGGTTCGACAATCCCGCCGGACGCCGCCGCAAGGGGGTGGCCTCCAGCTTCCTGGCGGACGCGGCCCCCGACACCCCGGTGCGGATCTTCGTGCAGCGCTCGCCGCACTTCCGCCCGCCCGCCGACCCGGCGGTGCCCGCCGTGATGATCGGCCCCGGCACCGGCGTCGCGCCCTTCAAGGGCTTCCTGGACGAGCGGCGGGCCCGTGGCGACCATGCCGGCAACTGGCTGTTCTTCGGCGAGCAGCGGCGCGCCACCGACTTCTACTACGAGGACGAGCTGGCCGCCCTCGGCGAGGCGGGCGTGCTCTCCCGGCTGGACCTGGCCTTCTCCCGCGACCAGCGGAACAAGGTCTACGTGCAGGACCGGATGCGCGAGCACGGCTCGCGGCTGTGGACGTGGCTGGAGGCGGGCGCCCACCTGTACGTCTGCGGCGACGCCGGCCGGATGGCCAAGGACGTCGACCGCGCCCTCCACGAGATCGTCGCCGCCCAGGGCGGGCTGAGCGAGGAGGGCGCGGCCGCGTACGTCAAGCAGCTGGCCGCGGACAAGCGCTACGTCCGCGACGTGTACTGACGGATGTTCGGTAGGCGCTCGATCAGCAGTTCTTGAAGGCGTCGCAGAGCGGCGCCCCCAGCAGGCGCAGGACGGCGGTGTCGTCCTTGACCGTCCAGGCGGCCTTGGGCTTCTTGGTGCCGTAGGGGCCGTAGACGGTCAGCTCGGCGACCGTGGTCGAGGTGGTCGTCAGGTACTCGTGGACGGTGATGCCGCCGCTGCCCTGCTTGAGGGTGATGGTGGCGGCCAGGTACGCCGGGTCCTCGGCGGTGACCTTCACGCTGGGGGTGGCGCCGTCCGGGGCGCAGGCCTTGACCTCCGCGGTCAGGGCGCGCAGCAGCGCACCGGCGGACTGCACGGCCCCGCTGGAGGTGCCCTTGAAGTGGACGACCGTCTGCTGGACCTGCCACTCGTCGGTGCCGCCGCTCAGCAGCGACTGCGCGCCGTCGGCGCCGGTGCCGAGGCCGGCGAGGTCCGAGGAGCGGGCCGAGTCGCAGAGCGTCTCGAAGGCGAACGGCTCGCCGTTCTTGACCGCCTTGGCCTTCCCGGCCTGCGCGGGCCAGTGGTAGGCGGAGTTCAGCGGCAGGTCGTTGCCCTTCATCCAGGCGGAGGCGGGAACGCCGTTGACGGCCGGGCCGGTGGCAGCGCCGGCCTTGGCGCTGGGGGAGGCGGCCGCGGAGGCGGCGTCCCCGGCGGGCGAGGGGTCGGCCGCGGACGGCGCGGCCTGGCTCGCGGCGGCGGTGCTCGGCGCGGCGGCCGGCTCGGCCGGGTCGCAGGCGGTCAGCACGCCGACGGCGAGGACGGCGGCGGAGACGGCGGTGGCGGCGCGCAGCGCCGTGGTGTGTCGGGACACGGTGAGGTGGCTCTTCCTGGTTTCGACGGCCGGCCGTGCGGGCCGGCACGGACGGTCAGTAGCCCTGCGGGCCGTGGTTCGGGTTGGCCTGGGCGACCTTGGCGGCCAGGTCGTGGCCGTCCGGTGAGACGTGGTAGCGCGCCATCATGTAGTTCATGGAGGCGCACGCGCTGGCCACCGGGTCGTAGATCTTGGTGGAGGTGCCCGGCTGGTGGTAGGCGGCGAAGGTGTCCGGGATGCACTGCCAGGGGCCGCGCGAGGAGTGCAGCGGCGCGCCGTCCGCCTGGGTCGGGCCCCAGGCGTTGCTGTCGGTCTTGTTCACCAGCCAGTGCGAGTCGTTGTACGAGGACTCGCGCTGGGTCATGGTGAGCAGGCCGCGCATCCAGTTGGCCCGGGCCTGCGGGTCCTTGATGCCCATGGTGTCGAGCGCCTGGTTGACGTAGTCCTCGCAGGCGGCCCGGCCGCTCTTCCACGAGCCGGCGCCGCTGTAGTCGACGTCGGACATCGGGATCTTGCCGTGCGGGTTCGGCGAGGAGGGCATCGGGTGGTGCCCGCCGCTGCCGCCGCCGTCGTGGCCGCCGCTGCCGCCCTGGTGTCCGCCGCCGTGGTGTCCGCCGCTGCCGCCGGGCTTGCCGGGCGACTTGGGCGGGGTGTGGTGGCCGCCGCCGGGCAGCTGCTTGCCGGCGTGCTCCTCGGCCTCGCGGTAGTTGTCGGCGCAGTGCCGGATCCCGGCCGCGTCCTGGTGCATCGCCTTCGCGGTGGCGGCGGCGCTCTGCCCGGCGTCCTGGGCGGCCTGTTCGGCGGCGAGCACGATGCCGGTGGAGAGCACGCCGCCGGTGATCAGGGTCTCGATCTCGGCGGTGCGGAACTTGCCCGAGAGCGCGTCGACCTTGGCCGCGACGCGTTCCAGGCGTTCGGCCTGGGCCTGCCACTCCTTGGCGAGCCGGTCGAGTTGTTCGGGCGACACTTTGTAGTGGCTGCCTGACATGGCGGTCCTTCCCCCGTCGGACGGCTTCCCGTCCGCGCTGTCCCCGTCGGGTCGGACGGCCCCGGCGGTGCGGCCGCCGGATCGTGTGCCACCCAATCCCCGGCGGCAGATCATAGTATGAGCGCCTGTCAGTGGGCCCGCCGGACCCCGCCGCGCGGCGGCCTCGTCGGGACGGCGCCGTTCTGGTTCGATGGGGTCCGTCCACCGGTCGGCGGTGGCCGCGGCAGCGAGGAGGACCGGCACAGATGCCCGTACGCACCGAACGCAGCGGACCGGTGACCACCGTCGTGCTCTCACGCCCCGAGAGCCGCAACGCCGTCGACGGACCCACCGCCGAAGCCCTCGCCGAGGCCTTCCGCTCCTTCGACGCCGACCCCGAGGCCTCCGTCGCCGTCCTGTGGGGCGAGGGCGGCACCTTCTCCGCCGGCGCCGACCTCAAGGCCTTCGGCACCGCCGACGGGAACCGGGTCGCCCCCGAGGGCGACGGGCCGATGGGCCCCACCCGGATGCGGCTCTCCAAGCCCGTCATCGCCGCCGTCTCCGGCCACGCCGTCGCGGGCGGCCTCGAACTCGCCCTCTGGTGCGACCTGCGGGTCGCCGAGGAGGACGCCGTCTTCGGCGTGTTCTGCCGCCGCTGGGGCGTCCCCCTGATCGACGGAGGCACCGTCCGGCTGCCCCGGCTGATCGGCGCCGGCCGCGCCATGGACCTCGTCCTCACCGGCCGCCCGGTCGACGCCGGGGAGGCCAAGAGCATCGGGCTGGTCGACCGGGTCGTCCCCCGCGGCACCTCCCGGCAGGCCGCCGAACGGCTCGCCGCCGAGATCGCCCGCTTCCCGCAGACCTGCATGCGCGAGGACCGGCTCTCCCTCCTCGAACAGGACGGGCTGAGCGAGCACGACGCCCTCGACAACGAACTCCGGCACGGCCTGCGGTCCCTGCCCGAGGCCGGCGAGGGAGCCGCCCGCTTCGCCAAGGGAGCCGGCCGCCACGGCTCCTTCACCGATCGGCACTGACCGCCGCCGACCGCCGCCGACCGTGCCCCTGCGGGAAGCCGCGCGGTTCCGTGGCGCCTGCACCGGGTAGGGCCCGGGTCGAACAGGTGAACGGGTGGTCGAGTGGCGGGGGCGCCGCATGGGGTGGACGGACCGGACGTGGTCCTGGCGGCTGGCCGGCGGCTTCGCCGTGCTCTGGCTCGGCGGCTGCCTGGCGGTCGTCTGGCTGCTGTTCGGCGCCCGGCTGGCCGCGCTGACCGGTGTCGCGGGGGCGACCGGCACCTTCGTGGTCGCCGGATGCTTCGAGGAACTGGAGGGCAACGACACCCACTGCCGGGGCACGTACACGCCGTTCGCCGCGTCCTCGTCCACCGGTGCGGCGGCTGTTCCCTCGGTGCTGCTCCGCTCCGCCGCCGGCGACCACCGGCCGGGCACCCGGCGCGACGTCCGGCTCGTCGGCCGCGACGTCTTCGAGCCCTTGCCGTCCACCGCCGCCCACTACGTCACCTACGCCGGCTGGACGGCAGCCACCCTCGGTGTGCCCGGTCACTGGCTGCTCACCTCCGCCCGCCGGGGACGCCTCCGCAACGGCGAGAACTACTTCTTCGGCTGGCTCGTCGCCCTGTTCGGCGCCGTCGCCCTCGGCATCCTCGCCCTGCCCGTCGCCTGGATCCTGACGGTCTCCCTCGGTTAGCGGGCCGGATTCAGGCCCGGTGGTCCGTCGGCGGGAGCCGGCGGAGGGCGAACCACAGCTCCATGCGGACGTCGGGGTCGTTGAGGTCGGCGGCGAGGAGGTCGGCGGTGCGGGCGATGCGCTGGCGGACGGTGTTGCGGTGGAGTTCGAGGGCGGCGGCGGTGCGGTCCCAGCTGCCGTGGTGGGCGAGCCAGGCGGTGAGGGTCTCCCGCAGGACGTCCGGTCCGGGGGCGCCCGCCTCCGCGAGCGGCGCCAGCAGGGCCCGGGCGTGGGCGCGGGCCTCGTCCTCGGCGACCAGGGCGTGCATGCTCAGGGCTTCGTCGCGCTGCTGCGCGGCGCCCCGGCCGCCCGCCAGCGCCCGTCGCAGGGCGCGGTCGGCGTGCACGGCCGCGTTCCCGAGCCCGTCCGGCCCGGTGGGGGTGCTGAAGCCGAGCGTCCAGCCCAGCCGGACGGCGGCGGCCGGATCGGGCGCGGCGGGCCCGGGGACGAGGGCCCGCAGTTCGTTGCCGGTGACGTCCAGGTAGGGCGTGCCGAGGGCGGTGCCGAGCGCCGCGACCTGGACGGGGTCGTCCCCGCGTCCGGGCCGGGTGCGCCGTCCGGCGACGACGATCCAGCGGCCGTCCGCGGCGCCGTCCGGTTGCAGCAGGGCGGCGACCTCGGCCGGGGCTGCGCCGAGCAGCAGCCGGACGAGGGCGCCGGAACCGCGGGTGTCGGCGCCGAGGGCGGGCCGGGGGCTGGTGAGCAGGGCGAGCAGGACGGCGGCGACGCCGGTGACCGAGCGGTGGACGCTGCTGGGCGGGGTGTCCGCGGCGATGCCGAGGGCGAGGCCGCCGGGCAGGGTGTGAACGGTGAGGTGGCGTCCTTCGAGGTGCTCGGCGGCGGCCGTCGGGGGCGCCGTCCGGCCGGGCCGGCCGGCGAGCCGGGCCGTGGTGCGGGCGGCCAGCTCCCGCACCTGCCGCGGCGCCGGCGCGGCGGGGCGCTCCCCGGCGGCGAAGAGCTCCTGTCCGGCGGCGTCCAGCAGCACCGTCCAGGAGCCGGTGCGCACGGCCAGCTGGTGCAGCACGGCCTGCAGCGCGTCCGGCCGGGCCGCGGCGGAGGCGAGGGCGGACTGCGCCTCGGAGACCAGCCGCAGGTCGCGGTTGCGGGCCTCGGCCATGAACGCGTACGCGGCCCGGTTGACCGCGACGAACGGCGTCGCCGGCGGCACCCGCACCAGCGGCAGCGCATGCCGCTCGCAGGTCTCGACGAGCACCGCCGGCACCTCGTCGTGGACGGGGGCGATGCCGAAGCCGAGCGCCGCGATCCCGGCCGCGGCGACGCTGCGCACGTACGCGTCCACGGCCTCCGCGGTCGGCGGGAAGCGGACGCCCGCGGTCAGCAGCAGTTCGCCGCCGGACAGGTACGGCGCCGGGTCGGGCAGCTCGGTGGTGCCGATGGTGCCGATCAGCCGGTCGTCACGGGGCCCCGCGATCTGCTCCAGGCCGAGGCCCGGGGCGCCGAGCAGCACCCGCAGCGGCAGGGCGGGCGTCCCCGGCTCGGGCGCGCGCGGGGCCGCCGGGACGGGCGGTGCGGACATGCCCGGCCTCCCTCTGATGGACACTTCCTCCATCCAGAGCATAGAGAATGGACGGATCCGACACTTCAACCGCCCCGGCGCTGCTCGTACCGTTTCAGCACGGGCCGAGGACGCCGTCGGGCGGTCGGTGCCCGTACCCGTCCCCCCTCCGGCGCCGCGGCAGGCCCCCTTCCGGCCGCGGCAGCCGTCCCCCACGAGCACCCCGGCCCCGCACCCGCAGCGCGGCGGCCGGATCGGAGGACCACATGGCCATCGACTACGTCGTGATGACCTGCTACCTGGCGGGCATCGTCGCCGTCGGCTGGTGGGGCAGGCGGCGCGCCCGCTCCAAGAGCGACTTCCTGGTCGCCGGCCGCCGCCTCGGCCCGCTGATGTACACCGGGACGATGGCCGCCGTCGTGCTCGGCGGCGCCTCCACCATCGGCGGCGTCCGCCTCGGCTACACCTACGGCCTGTCCGGCGCCTGGATGGTCTTCGCGATCGGCCTCGGCCTGCTCGCCCTGAGCGCCTTCTTCTCCGCCCGGATCGCCCGGCTGAAGGTCTACACCGTCGCCGAGATGCTCTCGCTGCGCTACGGCGACGCCGCGAGCGTCATCTCCGGCGTGGTGATGTGGGTCTACACCCTGATGCTGGCCGTCACCTCCACGATCGCCTACGCCACCGTCTTCGACGTGCTCTTCGACGTGCCCCGCTGGGCGGCCGTGGTGATCGGCGGCACCATCGTCGTCGGCTACTCCGCCCTCGGCGGCATGTGGTCGATCACCCTCACCGACATGGTGCAGTTCGTGGTGAAGTCGATCGGCGTGCTGGTGCTGCTGCTGCCGATCGCCGTCGTCAAGGCCGGCGGCTGGAGCGCCATGGCCGACAAGCTGCCCGACGGCTACTTCTCCTTCGGCTCCATCGGCGGCGAGTCGATCCTCACCTTCGTGCTGATCTACACCTTCGGCATGCTGATCGGCCAGGACATCTGGCAGCGGGTGTTCACCGCCCGCACCGACAGGGTCGCCTCCTACGGCGGCACCGTGGCCGGCGTCTACTGCCTGGTCTACGGGCTCGCCGGCGCCGTCATCGGCATGGCCACCAAGGCGCTGCACCCGCAGCTCGTCGGCGCCGACAGCGCCTTCGCGACCATCGTGAAGACCACCCTGCCGACCGGTGTGAAGGGGCTGGTGCTGGCCGCCGCGCTCTCCGCGATGATGTCCACCGCCAGCGGCGCCCTGATCGCCTCCGCCACCGTCGCCAACAACGACATCTGGCAGTGGCTGCGCACCCGCGGCGGCAAGGTCCGCCCGCAGGGCGACGACCACGACGAGGTCGGCTCCAACCGGCTGGCGATCATCGTCCTGGGCGCGATCTCCATCGGCCTGGCCTGCCTGCTCGACGACGTCCTCGCGGCCCTCACCGTCGCCTACAACCTGCTGGTCGGCGGCCTGCTCGTGCCGATCCTCGGCGGCCTGGTCTGGCGCCGCGGCAACCTGCCGGGCGCGCTGGCCGCGATGACCGCCGGCGGCGTCACCGTGATCACCCTCATGGTGCTCAAGGGCACCCTCGCCAACGAGCCCATCTACTACGGCCTCGGCGCCAGCCTGGTCGCCTACCTGGCCGTCAGCCTGGCCACCCGGCCCACCGACGCCCGCCTGCTGGAGCGCTGGCGCGACCGCCTCGACGGCCGTACCCCGGCCGAGCCCGAGGCCGTCCCCGCCGCCGCCTGACGGCACGCCACCGCACCCACCGACCCTCCCGAGGAATCCATGAGCACCACCGAACCGCGCGGCCCGATCGACTCGTCCCGCGTCCCGCGCTACGCCGGCCCCGCCACCTTCGCCCGGCTGCCCCGCCTGGACGAGGTCGGCCGCGCCGACATCGCCGTGGTCGGCGTCCCGTTCGACACCGGGGTCTCCTACCGGCCGGGCGCGCGGTTCGGCGGCAACGCGATCCGCGAGGCCAGCCGCCTGCTGCGGCCCTACAACCCGGCGCAGGACGCCTCGCCGTTCGCCCTCGCCCAGGTCGCCGACGCCGGCGACGTCGCCGCGAACCCCTTCAACATCAACGAGGCCGTCGACACCGTCGAGGCCGCCGCCCGCGACCTGCTCGCCACCGGTGCCCGGCTGATGACCCTCGGCGGCGACCACACCATCGCCCTGCCGCTGCTGCGCGCCGTCGCCGCCGAGCACGGCCCGGTCGCCCTGCTCCACTTCGACGCCCACCTCGACACCTGGGACACCTACTTCGGCGCCGAGTACACCCACGGCACCCCGTTCCGCCGCGCCGTCGAGGAGGGCATCCTCGACACCTCCGCGCTCAGCCACGTCGGCACCCGCGGCCCGCTCTACGGCCGCCAGGACCTCACCGACGACGAGAAGCTCGGCTTCGGCATCGTCACCTCCGCCGACGTGATGCGCCGCGGCGTCGACGAGGTCGCCCAGCAGCTCCGCGAGCGGATCGGCGACCGCCCGCTGTACGTCTCCATCGACATCGACGTCCTCGACCCGGCGCACGCCCCCGGCACCGGCACCCCCGAGGCCGGCGGCCTCACCTCCCGCGAACTCCTGGAGATCCTCCGCGGACTCGCCGGCTGCAACATCGTCTCCGCCGACCTCGTCGAGGTCGCCCCCGCCTACGACCACGCCGAGATCACCTCCGTGGCCGCCTCGCACACCGCCTACGAGCTGACCACCCTGATGGCCCGCCGGATCGCCGAGGAGCGCGCATGACCCACGTCCGCAACGGCGGCGACCTGGTCGTCGAATCCCTCGCCAACCTCGGCGCCGAGACCGTCTTCGGCCTCCCCGGCCAGCACGCCCTCGGCCTGTTCGACGCCCTGCGCCGCTCCCGGCTGCGCTACGTCGGCCTGCGGGTGGAGAACAACGCCGGCTTCGCCGCCGACGGCTACGCCCGCACCGCCGGCACCGTCGCCCCGCTGTTCCTCTCCACCGGCCCCGGCGCCCTCACCTCGCTCGCCGCCCTCCAGGAGGCCGCCGCCGCCTCCGCCCCCGTGCTCGCCGTCTCCTCGCAGATCCCCTCCGCCGGCCTCGGCGGCCGCCGCCGCGGCTACCTGCACGAACTCGTCGACCAGCAGGCCAGCTTCCGCGACGTGGTGAAGTCCGTGCACACCGCGCGCACCGCCTCGCAGATCCCCTCCGCCCTCGCCGCCGCCTGGGAGTCCGCCCTCACCGCCCCGTACGGGCCGGTCTGGGTGGAGATCCCGCAGGACGTCCTGCTCGCCCCGACCACCGTGCCCCGGGTCACCGGCCTGCGCGCCGAACCCCGCCCGCTCGTCCCGCGGGCCGAACTCGTCGCCGAGGCCGCCGTGCTGCTCGCCGAGGCCGAGAACCCGGTGATCCTCGCCGGCGGCGGGGTCGTCCGGGCCGGCGCGACCGACGAACTGCTGCGCCTGGCCGAGCTGTTGCGCGCGCCGGTGGCCTGCACCTTCGGTGCCAAGGGCGCCTTCCCCTGGGAGCACCCGCTCTCGCTGCAGTCCTGGCTGGAGGACCGGCACACCACCGACCTGCTGGAGAACGCCGACGTACTGCTCGTCGTCGGCTCCGGACTCGGCGAACTCTCCAGCAACTACCACACCTTCGCCCCACGCGGTCAGCTGATCCAGGTCGAGGCCGACCTCGGCAAGCTGGAGTCCAACCACCCCGCCTTCGGCATCCACGCCGACGCCCGGCTCGCCCTCGCCGCCCTCGCCGACTCCGTCCCCGCGCGCGAGCCCGACGGCCGCGCCGAGGCCGCCGCCGCCGACCTGCTCAAGCAGGTCCGGGCCCGGATCGACGGCCAGGGAATGGAGTTGGAACAGCAGGTCCTCGCCGCGGCCCGCGCCGCCCTGCCGGACGACTCCCCGGCCTTCTTCGACATGACCATCCTCGGCTACTGGGCCTGGTCCGCGTGGGACGCCCGGCGCCCCGGCGCCATGCACTCCGCCCAGGGCGCCGGCGGCCTCGGCTACGGCTTCCCCGCCGCGCTCGGCGCAGCGGCGGCCCTGCCGGGCCGGCCCGTCCTCGCCGTCTCCGGGGACGGCGGCGCGATGTACTCGATCGCGGAACTCGCCACCGCCCGCCAGCACGACCTGGACGTCACCTGGCTGATCGTGGACGACGGGGGCTACGGCATCCTCCGCGAGTACATGACGGACACCTTCGGCGAGGCCACCGCGACCGAACTCGCCCGCCCCGACTTCCTCCGCCTCGCCGAGTCCTTCGGCGTCCCGGCCGTCCCCACCACCCCCGAAACCCTCCACACCGACCTCACCGCCGCCCTCGCCACCCCCGGCCCCACCGTGGTCGTCCTCCCCGCCCTCCTCCGCATGTTCGCCCCCACCCACCTGGAGCCCTGAGGCCGAGTCAGGGGCACCACCCCAGGGGCGCGTGGGGGCACCTCCCGGCCGAAGGCTGGGGGAGAGCTGCGCAATCCGGGATCGGCTGGCTCTGGAGAATCAGGTAGAGCCAAGTCAGGGGCGCGGGGAACTGCGCAGTCCGGGGTTGGGTGTGGGGGCTGTCAGGGCCGACCTCTGGTTCGTAGCGGGCAGCCACATCCGGATCGCGCAGTTCCCCGCGCCCCTGTTTTTGCTTGGCCCATCCTGCAAGTGCGGCCGCACCCGGATCGCGCAGTTCCCCGCGCCCCTGCCGGGCGTGCCCGTACTGTTCGTGGCATGACCGAATTCAGTGTTCCGATCACCGTCCGCGGCTACGAGACCGACTCCCAGGGCCACCTCAACCAGTCGGTCTACCTGCAGTACGCCGAGCACGCCCGCTGGTGCTACCTCGAACACGCCGGCATCCGGCAGGCCGACCTGCTGGCGAAGGGCGTCGGCCCGGTCGTGCTGGAGACGACCGTCCGCTACCGGCGCGAGCTGCGGGCGGGCGAGGAGGTGGCGGTGAGCTGCCGTTTCGTGTGGGGCGACGGCAAGACCTTCGGTGTCGAGCAGACCGTCGTGAAGGCGGACGGCACCCTCGCCGCCGAGGTCACCGGAGTGGGCGGCTTCCTCGACCTGACGGCCCGCCGGCTGGTCGAGGACGCCCGGGAGCCGATGCGCGCCCTGGCGGCGGACCCGGCGGCACTGGGCCTCTGACGCCCGCCGCAGGCGCCCTCACCAGGCCGGGGCCGCCGCCAGCAGTCGTGCACGGACCTGTGCGACGGCGGCCGGTTCGGCGGCCCCGGCCCGTCCGACCAGCCAGGCGGTGTTGATCGGCGGGTCCTCCGGTTCGTGCAGTGCGACCAGTGCCCCCGAGGCGAGGTCGGCCGCGCACAGGTAGCGCGGCAGGACGGAGAACCCGGCGCCGCCGGCCACCGCGGCGGCCACCCCGCGCAGGTCGGGCACCACGGCCGCGGCCGGTCCGGTCAGCCGGGTGCCGAACACGTGCCGCCAGTAGCGCCGGGCGATCGGCAGGTCCTCGGCGTAGGTGACCAGCGGTACGCCGCGCAGTGCGGCGGGGCCCTCGGCGGCGACCCGCCCTGCGCCGATCCGGGCGGCCCAGTCGGGCCCGGCGACGAGGACGAACTCCTCGTCGGCGAGCGGGACGGCGTGCAGGGCCCGCCCGCGCGGCCGGGCGGTGGCCACGACGAGGTCGTAGCGGCCGGCCCGCAGTCCGGCGAGCAGGTCGTCGGTGAGTCCGGCGGTGACCCGCAGCCGCAGTCCGGCGCCGATCAGCGGGGCGAGCGCGGGCATGGCGCAGACGCCGAGGAACTCGGCCGGCCCGGCGAGGTGGACGGGCTCGGCCGGGGCGCCGGGGTCGGCGCTGCCGCGTTCGGCGACGGCGGCGAGGGCGTCCAGCGGGGCGGCGACCTCCGCGGCGAGGGCGTCGGCCGCGGCGGTGGCGGTGACCCCGCGCGGCAGCCGTTCGAACAGCGGCCTGCCGAGCTGCTGCTCCAGGGTGCGGATCTGTGCGGTGACGGTCGGCTGGGAGAGCCGCAGCAGCCGGGCGGCGGCGGTGAAGGAGCCGGAGCGGTGCACGGCGAGGAAGGTCCGCAGCAGGCCGAGGTCGAGCGGTCCTGAGGTGTCACCACTGGGCATGCCCGGCAGCCTAGGGCCTGCCCGGGAACGCGGGCGGCCGCGGCACCCGCTCGGGTGCCGCGGCCGGTCCGCGGAGGCCCTGCTCAGTCCTCGTGGTACAGGGCCAGCGCCCAGATCACGAGGATGTCCAGCGTGATCAACACCCCGCTCCACACCGGGTAGTACGGCAGCCACAGGAAGTTGGCGATGGTGCTCAGCGCGGCCAGCCCCATGCCCGCGTAACGGGCCCAGGCGATGCCGCGCAGCACGAAGGCGCCGATCACGGCGACCAGGATGCCGAGCACGATGTGGGTCCAGCCCCACGCGGTCACGTCGAAACGGAACACGTACCGCGGCGTGGTCACGATCAGGTCGTCCCGGGCGACGGCCACGATCCCCTGGAACACGTTGAGCAGGCCGGTGACCAGCATCACCACGCCCGCGAACAAGGCCAGGCCGGTGACCCAGCCGCTGTACGAACGCGCGGGCGGGCCGCCCGCGCGGGCGCCCGGGGGGACGGAGGTGGAGGCCATGGCGATCTCCCTTTCGGAGACGTACGGATGTCCCGACCGTCCGTCCGGTCGCCGGGCCGGGCCATCGGGGCTGGGCCGTCCGGGTACCGGGGTCGCCGTAGGTGGCGCAGCCCCCGCCCGGTACGGAGTACGCCCGCTGTCGGGCACCGGTGCCGACGCGAGGGGTGCCTCGGTGGCTCTGCACAATGCTCAGGAACCGGCGGCCGACCCGGCCGTCGACGTCTTCGCCTCGCCGCTGAGCGAGCGGCCGCCCCGTGGAGGGCCGCTCAGTCCTGCCGGTACACCGCCAGTGCCCAGATGACGAAGATGTCCAGGGCGATGATCACGATGCTCCACAGCGGGTAGTACGGCAGCCACAGGAAGCTCGCGATGAGGCTCAGCGAGGCGACCCCGATGCCGGCGTACCGGGCCCAGGCCATGCCGCGGAGCACGCAGAGGCCGACGAGGGCGACCACGAGGCCCAGGATGATGTGGATCCAGCCCCAGGAGGTCACGTCGAACTTGAACACGTAGTTCGGTGTGGTGACGATCAGCTCGTCCTGCGCGACGGCGACGATCCCCTGGAACAGGTCGAGGAGACCGGTGACCAGCATCACCACGCCGGCGAACAGCACCAGGCCGGTGACCCAGCCGCTGTTCTGACGCGGTGGCAGGCCCCCCGTGGCGGGGCCCGGGGGGACGGAGGTGGAGGCCATGGCGATCTCCCTTTCGGAGACGTGCGGATGTCCCGACCGTCCGTCCGGTCGCCGGGCCGGGCAATCGGGACTGGGCCGTCCGGGTGCCGGGGGTCGCCACAGGTGGTGCCGCCCCCGCCCGGTATGGAGTACGCCCGCTGTCGGGCCCGCGAGGGCGCCCGTAGGGTCCGAGGGGATGCTGTCGGACGACGCGAGAGGGGCCCTCGGTGGCTCTGCACAACGCTCAGGAACCGGCGGCCGACCCGGCCGTCGACATCTTCGCCTCGCCGCTGAGCGAGCGGCCGCTGCCCAAGCGGGCCATTCCGGACTTCCCGGCCCCGCCGTCGGTGGTCTTCCAACTGCTGCGCAACGAACTGCTGCTGGACGGCAACGCCGCGCAGAACCTGGCGACCTTCTGCACGACCTGGGCGGACGACGAGGTCCGCCGGCTGATGGACCTGTGCCTCGACAAGAACATCGTCGACAAGGACGAGTACCCGCAGACCGCGGAGATCGAGTCGCGCTGCGTGAACATCATGGCCGACCTGTGGCACGCGCCGGCCGGTGCCGAGGGGGCCAACGCGGTCGGCTGTTCGACCACCGGCTCCAGCGAGGCGGCGATGCTCTGCGGCCTCGCGCTGAAGTGGCGCTGGCGCGACCGGCGCAAGGCCGCCGGGCAGTCGACCGAGCGCCCGAACCTGGTCTGCGGGCCCGTCCAGGTGTGCTGGGAGAAGTTCGCCCGGTACTTCGACGTGGAGCTGCGCCAGGTGCCGGTGGAGCCCGGCGCGACCGGCCTGCAGCCGCACCAGCTGCGCGAGTACGTCGACGAGAACACCATCGGCGTCGTCGCGATCCTCGGCGTGACCTACACCTGCACCTACGAGCCGGTCGCGGAGATCGCCGCCGAGCTGGACCGCATCCAGACGGAGACCGGCATCGACGTGCCGCTGCACGTGGACGCCGCCTCGGGCGGGTTCATCGCCCCGTTCCTCCACCGCGACCTGGTCTGGGACTTCCGCCTGCCGCGGGTCTCCTCGATCAACGCCTCGGGCCACAAGTACGGCATGGCCCCGCTGGGCGTCGGCTGGGCGCTGTGGCGGGACAACGACGCGCTGCCGGACGACCTGGTCTTCCATGTCTCCTACCTCGGCGGCGACATGCCGACCCTCGCGCTGAACTTCTCCCGCCCCGGCGGACAGGTCGTCACCCAGTACTTCATGTTCCTGAGGCTCGGCCGCGAGGGGTACCGACGGGTCTACCAGGCCTGCGCCGACACCGCGCAGCACCTGGCCCGGCAGGTCGCCGAGATGGGCCCGTTCACCCTGCTGTACGACGGCGTCGGCGCGCTGCCGGCCGTCTCCTGGACGCTCACCGACCCGGACTCGGTCGGCTGGAGCCTGTACGACCTCTCCGACCTGCTGCGGATGCGCGGCTGGCAGGTGCCCTCGTACCCGCTGCCGCCGGACCGGCAGGAGACGGTCATCCAGCGCGTCCTGGTGCGGCACGGCGTCGACCGCGACGAGATCGAGCTGCTCGCCGAGGACATGCGCCGGGCGATCAAGCGCCTCGAACAGGGACACCCGCACGAGGCGGACCGCGTCGGTTTCCATCACTGAGTACGGTGGGGTCGGGGGTCGGACGTCGGGACGAGCGAACGGGAGGCCGATGGTGGCGGGCGACGACGGGTTCGACAGGTACCGGCCCAGTGCGGTCGGCGAGATGCTGCGGGACCGGCCGCCGATGGCCCGCGAACTGCCGGTCTTCGAAACCGACCTGGCACCGGCCGAGCCGGGAGCGCTCTTCGTGGACTGGCTGGTGCAGGCCCTCGAGGCGGGTGTGCTCGACCCGCAGGTGATGACGCTCTCGACGGTCGACGCGGACGGCGTGCCCGATGCCCGGGTGCTGGTGCTGCGGGACGTCGACGCGGCCGAGGGCGCCTGGCTGTTCGCCGCGGAGGCCGACAGTCCGAAGGGCCGTCAACTCGCGCTCAGCCCGATGGCCGCGCTCAGCGTGTACTGGCCGCTGCTCGGCCGCCAGGTCCGCGTCCGCGGCTCGGTCGAGGCCGCGCCGCCGGCCGTCTCCGCGGAGGAGTTCCGCGGACGCTCGCCGGGCGCCCGGGTCGCCTCGCTGGTCGGACGGCAGAGCGAGCCGCTCGGGTCGCTCGCCGCGTACGACCTGGCGGCCGACGAGGCCCAGCTGCTGCTGGACGCCGACCCGGAGCTGGTGGCCGCGGGGCACACGGTGTACGTGTTGCGCGCCGCCGAGGTCGAGTTCTGGCAGGGCGACCCGAGCCGGCGGCACGTCCGGCTGCGGTACACCCGCACCGGCCTCGGCACCGGCCGGATCGCCTGGACCAGCACCCTGCTCTGGCCGTAGGGGAGCAGCACCGCGAAGGGGCAGCAACACAGGGGCGTGTGGGGCGCCTCCCAGCCTTCGGCCGGGAGACGCCCCACACCACCCTGATCGGCGCCTGCCGACTGTCAGGCCGCGGTGCCGGCCAGGACCCGGGCTGCCGGGTCCGGTTCCTGGGCGGCTGTCGGGGCGGGGCGTCGCAGGCCCTTCAGCAGGATCACCAGGCCGGCGGTGACGACGGTGCCCGCGGCGATCGCCACCAGGTAGAGCACCGGGTTGCCGATCAGCGGCAGGACCCAGATGCCGCCGTGCGGCGCCCGCAGGGTCGAGCCGAAGGCCATCGTCAGACCGCCGGCGACCATGCTGCCCGCCATCGCGGAGGGGATCACCCGCAGCGGGTCGGCCGCGGCGAACGGGATCGCGCCCTCGGTGATGAACGAGGCCCCGAGCACCCAGGCGGCCTTGCCGTTCTCCCGCTCCTCACGGGTGAACAGCCGCCGCCGCACGGTGGTCGCCAGGGCCAGGCCCAGCGGCGGGGTCATGCCGGCGGCCATCACCGCGGCCATCACCTTCAGGCTGCCCGCGTCCGGCACCGAGCCCGCGGTGGTCAGCGCGCCGGCGGCGAAGGTGTACGCCACCTTGTTGAGCGGGCCGCCCATGTCGAAGGCCATCATCGCGCCCAGCAGCAGGCCGAGCAGGATCGCGTTGGTGCCCGACAGGCTGTTCAGCCAGTCCGTCAGCCCCTTCATCGCGGAGGCGATCGGCGAGCCCAGCACCACGAACATCAGGAAGCCGACCGCGGCCACCGACAGCAGCGGGATCACCACCACCGGCATGATCCCGGCGATCGCCCGCGGCACCTTCCAGCCGGTCATCCAGCGCACCAGCAGGCCCGCGATCAGACCGGTGACGATGCCGCCGAGGAAGCCCGCGCCGACCGTCACCGAGACCGCGCCGCCGACGATGCCCGCCGCCAGCGCCGCCCGGTCCGCGATCGCGTAGGCGATGAACCCGGAGAGGACCGGCACCAGGAAGGCGAAGGCCGCCGCGCCGGTCTGGAAGAGCAGCGCCGCCCAGCTCAGGTGGGACGTCCAGTCGAAGTGGCCGACCACCGACGGTGCCGAGGAGATCGTGTAGCCGCCGATCGCGAAGCCCAGTGCGATCAGCAGTCCGCCGGCCGCGACGAACGGGATCATGTAGCTGACACCCGTCATCAGGTAGCCGCGCAGCCGCTTCGCCCAGTGCTCCTGCCGCTGCACGGGCGCCGGGGAGGCGGCCGGCTCCGCGGTGCGGGCGGGGGCGGCCGCGGCGAGCGCGACCGCCTCGGCGACCAGCTCGTCGGCCCGGTTGACGCCGGCCTTCACCCCGGTGTCGACCGTCGGCAGCCCGGCGAACCGGGCCCGGTCGCGGACCTCCACGTCGTGCGCCAGGATCACCGCGTCCGCGGCGGCGATCACCGCCGGGTCCAGCGGGGTCGAGCCCGCCGAGCCCTGGGTCTCCACGTGGATGGTGGCACCGGCCCGGGCCGCCGCCTGCTCCAGCGCCCGGGCGGCCATGTAGGTGTGCGCGATGCCGGTCGGGCAGGAGGTCACCGCGACCAGCCGCGGGCCGCCCGCCGAGGGCGAGGGGGCAGCGGCGGTCGCCGGGGCGGCGGTCGCCGCGGGCTCCGGCGAGGGGGCCGGCTCCTCGTCGTTGACCAGGGCGGAGACCGCGCTCGGGTCGGTCGCCGCGCGCAGCGCCCCGGTGAACTCCGGGTCCATCAGCCGCCGGGCCAGCGAGGCCAGGATCTGCAGGTGGGCGTCGTCCGCGCCGTCCGGGGCGGCGATCATGAAGACCAGGTCGGCCGGCCGGCCGTCCGGGGCGTCGAAGTCCAGCCCGCGGGTGCTGCGCCCGAAGGCCAGGCTCGGCCGGGTGACGTGGGCCGAGCGGCAGTGCGGGATGCCGATCCCGTCGCCCAGGCCGGTCGGCGCCTGCGCCTCGCGGGCGGCCACGTCGGCGAGGAAGCCGTCGAGGTCGGTGACCCGTCCCTCGGCCGCCAGCCGCTGGGCCAGGGCACGGAGGGCCTCCGCCTTGTCGTCGGGGGCGAGGTAGAGATCCACGAGCGCAGGTGTGATCAGTCTGCCGTTGTCGCTCATCGTGTCGGTCCTTCACCAGTCGTGCATCGGTGGTGCGTGGTCGGTTCCCTGTGCCCCCAGGTCCTTCCGATCGGCCGTGCGACGGCCGGTGCGCGTCTGCGGCCCTCGCGGCCGCGCCCGGTTCAGCGGCCCAGCGGCAGCTCCCGCGGCACGTCGGCGGTCACCACGACGGTGTCCGGTTCGAGGTCGGCCGGGATCGGCATCACGCTGCCCGGCAGCCGGACGGCCGCCGCGCCGTGCGCCAGCGCCGAGGCCAGCGCCTTCGGGCCGCTGCCTCCGGCGCCGAGGAACCCGGCCAGGGAGGCGTCGCCGGCACCGACGTCGCTGCGGACCTCGTCCACCGGCGCCGTGCCGTACCAGGAGCCCTCCTCGGCGACCAGCAGCATGCCGTCCGCGCCGAGGCTGGCAAGCACCTGCTGGGCGCCGAGCTCGCGCAGCCGCTCGGCCGCGTCGAGGGCCGCGCCGAGGGTGGCGACCGGACGGCCGACCGCCTCGGCGAGTTCGTCGAGGTTCGGCTTGACCACGTCGGGGCCGGCCGCCAGCGAGGCCAGCAGGGCCGGGCCCGAGGTGTCCACGGCGATCCGGGCGCCGCCCAGGTGGGCCTCGGCGACCAGGTCGGCGTACCACTCGGGTGCCAGGCCGCGGGGCAGGCTGCCGCAGCAGGCCAGCCAGTCCACGTCCGCCCCGGCGGCCTGCCGGCGGACGGCGCCGAGCAGCGCCGCCGACTCCTCGGCGGTCAGCTGCGGCCCGGGTGCGTTGATCTTGGTGAGCGGGCCGTGCCGCTCGACGACCGACACGTTGATCCGGGTGTCGCCGGCGACCGGGACGGCCGCCACGTCGATGTCCTGACGGTGCAGCAGCTCCGCCAGCAGCCGGCCGGGCGCGCCGCCGAGCGGCAGCACGGCGGCGGTGCGGTGACCGGCGGCGGTGAGCGCCCGGGCCACGTTCACGCCCTTGCCACCCGGGTCCAGCCGGTCCCCGGTGGCCCGGTTGACCTCGCCGCGGGCGAGCTCGGACAGCTCGTAGGTGCGGTCGAGGCTGGGATTGGGGGTGATGGTGACGATCATGCGCGGATCACTTCCGGTCCGAGTTCTTCGATCTCCGCGGCCTGCCGGTCGGTCAGCCCGCTGTCGGTGACCAGGACGTCGACCTGCTCCAGCGAGCCGAACCGGGCGAAGTGCCGGGTGCCGTACTTCGAGGAGTCCGCGACCAGCACGATCCGGTGCGCCCCGGCGACCATCGCCCGCTTCACCGCGGCCTCGGCGAGGTCCGGCGTGGAGAGGCCGCCCTCCCGCGAGAAGCCGTTGGTGGCCACCACGGCCACGTCGGCGTGCACGTCGGCGAGCGCGCGCAGCGCCCAGTCGTCGACGGCGGCGTGGGTGCGGTGCCGGAGCCGGCCGCCGACCAGGTGCAGCGAGAGCGAGGGGTGGTCGGCCAGGCGGGCGGCGACCGGCAGCGCGTTGGTGACCACGGTCAGCGTGCTGTCCGCGGGCAGCAGCGCCGCCAGCCGGGAGACGGTGGTGCCGGCGTCCAGCAGCACGCTGCCCTCGGCGGGCAGCAGGGCCAGCGCGGCGCGGGCGATCCGCTCCTTCTCGTCGGCGGCGGTCGAGTCCCGCTCGGCGAGGCCGGGCTCCAGGTGCAGCGCCCCGGCGGGCAGTGCCCCGCCGTGGACGCGGCGCAGCAGCCCGGCCCGGTCGAGGGTGCTGAGGTCGCGCCGGATGGTCTCCTGCGTGACGTTGAACTCCTCGGCGAGCGAGGGGACGTCGACGCGGCCCCTGGTCTGGGCGAGCTGCAGGATCTGCTGCTGGCGCTCGGGAGCGTACATGTGGGATCGGGTCCGTTCATGTCTGTTTACGCCTGGTTGACTCCGACGATACGCCCCGGCCGTGGAAAAGCAAGAGTCCGAACATGTGGGATTTCTGCCCGATTGCGTTGACATGCCGAGCGAACCGGGCGTAAAACCAAATAAAACCCACCCGGTGACGGGTGCGTGACCACCCCTGACCGCCCGGTACCCGCGGACCGCCCCCACCGCCGGTACCGGGCCCGCGGCCCCCATCCGGACCGCCCGTTCGGGCACTCCCGGACGCACCCCGTGAACCCGAAGGACACCCATGCCCCAGCTCCTGGTCACCGTCGGCTCGCAGAGCGGCCTGCACGCCCGACCCGCCTCCCTCTTCGTCCGGGCCGCCGCCCGGCAGAGCGTCAAGGTCGGCGTCGGCCGCCCCGGCCAGACCCCGGTCGACGCCCGCAGCCTGCTCTCCGTCCTCGCCCTCGCCGCCGGCCACGGCGACACCCTGGAACTCACCGCCGACGGCGAGGAGACCGCCGCCCGCGCCGCCCTCGACGAACTCGCCGCCCTGCTCGCCGACGACCTGGACGCCGACCCGGTGCGGCCGCCCCGCTGCACGGCATCGGCGTCGGCCGCGGCAGCGCGGCCGGGCCGGTCGCCCGGGCCGCCCCGCCCCCCGCGCTGCCGCCGGCCCGCCCGGTCGCCGACCTGGCCGCCGAGAGCGCCGCCGTTCGCTCCGCCCTCGCCGCCGTCGTCGCGGACCTGGAGGCCCGCGCCGCCCGGGCCGGCGGCGCCGCCGCGGACGTGCTCACCGCCCAGGCGATGATCGCCGCCGACCTGGTCTTCGCCGACCGGGCCACCGAACTCGTCGCCGCCGGCACCGACGGCCCGCACGCCGTCACCGCCGCCTACCAGGGCTTCCGCGAGGCCCTGCTCACCGCCGGCGGCTACTTCGCCGAGCGCGCCGCCGACCTCGACGACCTCCGCGACCGCGCGGTCGCCCGGCTGCTCGGACTGCCGATGCCCGGCCTGCCCGACCCCGGCCACCCGTACGTCCTGGTCGCCGACGACCTCGCCCCCGCCGACACCGCCGAACTCGACCCCGCCCGGGTCCTCGCCCTGGTCACCGTCCGCGGCGGCCCCACCAGCCATACCGCGATCCTCGCCAAGGCCCTCGGCCTGCCCGCCGTCGTCGGCTGCCCCGGCGCCGCCGGACTGCAGGACGGGCGGACGGTGCTCGTGCTCGCCGCCGACGGCGCCGTCCACCCGGATCCCGTGCCGGAGGCCGTCCGGCATGCGGCCGAGCGGCAGCGGGCCCGCCGGGAAGCGGCCGCCCGCAGCTCGGGGCCCGGACGCACCGCCGACGGGCACCCCGTCGCGCTGCTCGTCAACCTGGGTGCCGCGCACGAACTGACCGCCGCGGCCGCCGCCGACTCCGAGGGCGTCGGCCTCTTCCGCACCGAGTTCCTCTACCTCGACCGGGCCGAGGCCCCCGGCGCCGCCGAGCAGACCGCCGCCTACCGGGCCGTCTTCGAAGCCTTCGCCGGACGCCGCGTCACCGTCCGCACCCTGGACGCCGGCGCCGACAAGCCGCTGCCCTTCGCCACCGCCGCCGACGAGGAGAACCCCGCCCTCGGCGTCCGCGGCCTGCGCACCGCCACCCGCGACCCGCAGCTCCTGGAGACCCAGCTCGCCGCGATCGCCGCCGCCGCCCGCGGCAGCGGCGCGGACGTCCGGGTGATGGCCCCCATGGTGTCGCTGCCCGCCGAGGCCGCCGCCTTCGCCGGCCGGGTCCGCGCCCACGGCCTCGCCCTCGCCGGCGCGATGGTCGAGGTGCCGGCCGCCGCACTGCGCGCCGACCGGCTCGCCGAGGTCTGCGACTTCCTCAGCATCGGCACCAACGACCTCGCCCAGTACGCCTTCGCCGCCGACCGCACCCTCGGCGCCCTCGCCGAGCTGCTCGACCCCTGGCAGCCGGCCCTGCTCGACCGGGCCGCGGCCGCGGCCGGGGGCGCCGCCGCGCACGGCGTCCGGGTCGGCGTCTGCGGGGAGGCGGCGGCCGACCCGGACCTCGCGCTCGTCCTCGTCGGCCTCGGCGTCACCGGGCTGTCCGCCGCACCCTCCTGCCTGCCCGAGGTCCGCGCCGCGCTCGCCGGGCACACCCTCGCCGACTGCCGCCGCCTCGCCGGGCTCGCCCGCAGCGCCCCCGACGCGGCGACGGCGCGGGAACGGGTGCGCGGCTCGCTGCGGACGGCCGGGGGCTGACCCACCCCCGTCGGCGGTGCGTCAGCCGCGCCAGGCGGGGGCCGTCGCCAGGGCCCGGAGCTGGTCCACGGTGAGGGCGGGGGCGCCCGGCAGGAAGGTGCGGGCGTCGGGGCCGTTCCACTCGTTGACGGTCACCCGGGTGCCGTCCGCGTGCAGGGCCTCGGCGTTCCACTGCACCTCCGGGCCGTCCGTCCCGTCGGACTCCCGGTGGGCGCCGGCCACCACCGAGGTGCCGTCCGCGGTGTGCGTCAGCTCCGGGCCCCGGCCGGACTCGAACGTCCCCCGCGGGTCGGACTGCTCGCCCTCCTGCCAGTGCGGCTCGACGTCGACGGTCACCCAGCTCGTCCGGCCGTCCAGCGAGACCTGCAGCCGCACCCGGCCGGGCATCGCGAGGCCGTCGGCCGGGCCGGCCACCGCGCCGGACGGCAGCAGCTTCGCCACCGCGTCGTGCAGCGCGGCCGTCGGCGGCAGGGTCACCCCGGGCTTCGGCGGGTCGGTGACCCGCACGCCGTCGAACGTGACGTCCCAGACGCTGCTCGTCACCACCGCGACCGCCTGCTCGGTGCTGAGCGGGGGCTCCGGCCGCCCGTCCCGGTTGTAGGTGTCGACCCGTACCTGGCGCCCGTCCGGCCTGGTGTACGAGGCGACCAGGACCTTGCCCGCGCCGGACCGCTCCGGCAGCAGCACGTTCACCATCAGGACCGACCCGTCGGGCCGCACCGTGCGGCTGCAGCTGAGCGTCGGCCGCTCCGACGGGTCGAAGCAGTGCGCACCGCGCGAGGCTTCGGTCACCGGCGTGGCGATCCGGTCGACGCCGAGGCTGATCTGCCCGCCGGTGTGCGCCGTCTCGAGGTCGACGACGGCGGACGGCCCCCTCTTCACGTCGCCCTCGTTGCCGGTGAAGCCCATGGCGCCGGTGACCCGGCCGCTCGGCAGCAGCGAGACCAGCGCGTCGCGCATGTACTCCCCGCTGACGGAGGACCGGGGCTGCGCGGCCGGCGCGCGGTCGCCGTGCAGGGCCGGCAGCGAACCGGCGGCCAGCACGGCCGCGCCGACCGCCGCCGCCCCGGCCAGTACGGCGGCCCGGCGCCGCCTGCGCCGGCGCACTCCGCGGGTCGCCGCACCCTGGGCGAAGGCCAGGGCGTTCGGTTCGGGGGCCAGGTCGGCCGCCGACCGCAGGGCGGTGGTGAAGCTCTCCTCGACGGGCATCGTCGTTCTCCGCATCCTCTCGTACTGCAGGTCGTCGGTCAGGGGTGGACGAGCGCGTCGAGGTCCTCGCCGAGCACCGTCCGCATCCGGGCCAGCGCCCGGCTGCTGCGCGAGCGCACCGTGCTGGGGCTCAGCCGCAGCACCGCCGCGGTCTCCTCCGCGCTGCGGTCCTCCCAGTAGCGGAGCACCAGCACCGCCCGGTCCTGGGGCGGCAGTTCGCCGAGCGCCTGCAGCAGGGTCACCCGCAGCGCCGGGTCCGGCGCGGCCTGCGCCGTCTCGGCGAAGGTGTCCGTCACGTGCTCGCTGCTGCTGCGCCGCCTGCGGTAGGAGAGGAAGGTGTTGACCAGGACGGTCTGCGCGTACCCCGCCGGGTTCGCCATCCGGGACACCTTGCGCCACCGGCCGAACAGCCGGCCGAGCGCCTCCTGCGCCAGGTCCTCGGCGAGGTGCGCGTCACCACCGGTCAGCAGGTAGGCCGTTCTGACCAGGTGGTGCCCCCTCGCCGCAGCAAAGTCGAGGAAGGCCGGCGGCTCAGTGGGCGCCGGACGCGTCGTCGTTGTGCGGTCCATGACCTTCTAACGCGGTGGGGCGGGCACCGCGTCCCACCGGATTCCGCACGGATGTCCGGGCGGGCTGGCAGACTGGCCGCTCCGAAGGCGGGGGAGAGGAACGCGGGCCATGGCGGGGAACACTGCGGACGGTGCGGATACGAGTCCGGTCAGCCGTCAACTGGCCTTCGTGGAAGCCGAGGTGCACAGCCAGCTGCGGATCCGCACCCGGCGGCGGGACACGGACCGCAGGCGCGCCTTCGGACTGCAGATCTCCACGGTGAGCCTCTCGGCGGTGATCACCGTGCTCCTCGGCGTCCAGGTCGGCCAGCCGGCCCGGCAGTGGCTGTCCGACGTCGCCCTCGGCCTCGGTGCGGCGATCACCGTGCTCGCCGCCTGGCAGGCCTTCTTCTCGCACCGCGCGCTCTGGCTGCAGCGCTCCGACACCGTGCACCGGCTGGCCGCGCTGGAGCGCCGGCTCGCCTTCCACCGCGCCGGGCTCGCCGGGGCCGAGCCCGAGCCCGCGCAGGTGGCGGAGTTCCTGGCCGCGTACGAGGAGATCGTCCAGGCCGACCACGACTCCTGGACGCGGGTACGCAGCGTCTCCGACCCGCAGGTGGCGCTGCCGCCCGGTCCGGTGCCGCCGCAGGGGCGCGAGCTTCTGACCGACCATCAGGATGCCACCGGCTGACCGGAGACGGCCCGGCTCAGTGGTCGGCGCCGAGCCGGGCGGCCAGGTGCCCGGGCAGCGGGTACGGAGTCTCGGCCGGGATCAGCGCGTCGGCGAGGTCGGTGCGGCCGTCGCGGACGAGTGCCCGGGCCTCGTGCGCCAGCGCGGTCACATCGGTGATCCCCAGGATCCAGTGGTCGACGTAGCCGGCCACCGCCCGCCCGGACAGGCCGAGTTGCAGGGCGCGGTGCTCCAGCGCACCGAGCCGGGTGGAGCGCTCCGGGTCCCACTGCACCCGGACGGGGCTGGTCGCCAGTTCCGCGCGCCACTCCTCCGCGGTGGCGTGGCAGCGCCGGTCGTGGTGGCTGGGGCAGGCCAGCGCGAGGGCCTGCTCGAAGCCGTCCCGGCTGATCCGGACGGCCAGCACCCGCTCCTGGCCCGGCTTGGACGCCCAGCCCGAGCGGTACATCATCCAGCGGAACGAGGGCTTGATCCAGGTCATCCGCTCCCGCTTGAACGGGGGCACGAAGGTGCCCGCCGCGAGCGCCGCCTCCGCGATCTCCACCGGGTACGCCTGGTAGACGGTCAGGCTCCGGTCGTCGTGGGCGGCCCGGACGGCGCGGAACGGCTGATCGGTCACTCGGACTCCAGGGCTGTGCGCGGACATCCCGCGGATCCTATGCGCGGCGCCCCGGGCGGTCATCCCGATTTCGGCCCGTCCGCGGCAGCCGGCCGATCGCGGCGGCCGGATGGCCGCCGTCGGCCGTGCACCACCAGACGGCGGCGTCGGAGTGCCGGAGGGCGTGCAGGCCGAGGCCGTGGTCGGGGCAGAGCGGCAGGGCCCGGCGGTCGCGCTCCATCAGGCTCTCCTGGACGTGCGCGGCGACGGCCGCCACCGCCGTGACCGGGTCGCCGCCGGCGCAGACGGGCAGGCCGCCGCCGTGCAGCCAGCCGTCCGCCAGGACGACGCCCGCGGAGGGCGGGTACCAGGCGTCCTGGACGACCAACCGGGCCCCGGGACCCCCGGCCCCGGGGAGATCGCGCAGGACGGGCTCCAGCGCCCGGCGCAGGGTCTCCAGCCGCTCCGGCACCAGGTCGAAGCCGGGCTCGAAGCCGGCCTCGGCGAGCAGCCGTGCGGCGAGGTCGGCGGCTTCGGCCGGCGGGACGTCGGCCGGTCGGCGTTCCACCGCCTCGCGGACCGCCGGGCCCCGGTGGCCGAGGGCCAGCAGCGCGCAGCCGAGCGCGGCGGCGTCGGCCGCCGCCAACGGGCCCTCGCCGCGCAGACCGCGGTGCAGCCGGACGCAGAGCGCCTCCACCGGATCGTCCACGGGATCGTCCGTGACGTCGCCCACGGGATCAGCGGGCCGGCGCCCAGTGGGCCGGGCGGTCCAGGCCGGCCGGCAGCCGGGTCGCGGCGTCGCCGCGGGCGGCGTTGACCTGCGACTGGGTGAGGAAGACCGCGCCGGTGAGATCGGCCCCGCTCAGGTCCGCGTCCCGCAGGTCGGCCCCGATGAGGTCGGCGCTGCGCAGGTCGGCCTTGCGGAGGTCGGCGGCGATCAGCAGCGCCCCGCGCAGGTTGGCGCCGCGCAGGTTCGCGCCCTTGAGACGGGCGCCCATCAGGTCGGCGCCGCGGTGGTTGCGGGTGCGGCCGGGCACGCCGGCCCGGACGAGCTCGCCGACCCGCAGCAGCAGGGCGTTGACCTCCTGGCGGACCGCGGGGACGTCCAGCGCGGTGATCTCCTCGGCGGTACCGAGGGTGAGCCGCTCGGTGGCGTCGAAGGCGCGCTGCAGCTCCTCGTGGACGGGACGGGCGGCGGGCAGGGCGAGGCCCTCGGCGAGGTAGTGCAGCAGCTCCTGCAGCTGCCGCAGCACGGGGAACACGGCGAACATCCGCCGGGCCGAGCCCGGGTCCTGCCGCCAGTCCTCGCCGCCGAAGGTGATCTGCGAGACCTTCTGGCCCGCGCCGAAGCACTCGAAGACGGTGCAGCCGCGGTAGCCCGCCTCCCGCAGCCGGGTGTGGATGCCGCAGCGGAAGTCGGCCTGCAGATTGGTGCAGGGGGTGCCGGCGTCCTTGGTGGCGGCGAAGTCCGAGGAGGCGGCGAACGGCAGGGCCACGCAGCACAGGCCGAAGCAGCGCGAGCAGTCGGACCGCAGGTCGGGGCGGTCCGGGGCGGGCGCGGGGGAGGGCTTCCGGCTGGCCAACGTGGGTCGTCTCCTCGGTGCGGACGTGCTCGGTACCCGACCATTCTCGCCGATCGGACCCGGACCCCGGACCGTCACACCCCGACCCGGGGCCGGTCACTCCTCGTCGAGGAGGACCTGGAGCTGCTTGAGCTTGCCGGTGGTGGAGACGACGGCGGTGACGGGCTGCTTGCCGACCACCCCCGCCCTGCGTGCGGCGTGGACGAACTTCTCCAGTTCGTCGAAGGTCAGGTTCTTCGAGGCCCCGCTGAACTTCAAGGGAACTGTCATACCGTCATTGTGCGCGGGGCCGGGTGCGGGCGACCGGTGCCGAGGCGCGTGTCGGGTACGCGTGTTGGGCGCGGATGCCGGCTTCACTCCCCGTACAGGGCCGCGAGCCGGGGAAGGCGCCGGGCGGTCTCCGCAGGGTCGTCGAAGTCCCAGTCGAAGACGATCTCCGGGTAGGCGATCGTGTAGCAGTCGCCGGACATCTGCTCGCCGGTGGCGGCGAGATGGGCGTCCCAGGCGAGACCCAGCGTGCGTTCGCAGTCCAGGTCCGCGCGGTTCGCCGCTGCTTCGCGGACGGACGGCAGCTCGGCGAGCGAGTCCGGAGAGGCGACGGCCCGCTCGAATACCTCCCGGCCCTGGACGATCAGCCAGCCGCGGAAGTAGTCGAAACCGTCGTCCGAGCAGCCGCCGTTGATCAGGTACGCGGCACCCCACAGGTCGCCGCGGTACGACTCCGCCATCGCGTCCCACAGCAACTGCTGTGCGGCGAGGATCTCCTGCCGCGGCCGGACGGCGAGCAGGGCGGTGGCCCGCTCGACCACGGCCCCGGCGTCGTCCGGGCCCGGCCGGCGCGCTGCTTCGATCAGGTCCCAGAACTGCTGCTCGTCCATGGCCCGGAGCATGCCGTACCGCTCTGACAGGGCCGCCGCGGAGCCGGTCAGCCGGCGGCCAGTGCGGCGGCGATCAGGGCGGCCGTCTCCACGGCGTGCGCCTCGTCGCGGTAGCGCGTCCGCGGCCAGAAGAAGCCGCGCAGGCCGTCCTTGGGATTGCGCGGCACCACGTGGACGTGCAGGTGCGGCACCGACTGGCTGATCCGGTTGTTCGCGGCGACGAAGCTGCCGGCCGCCGCCATCGCCGTCTCGACGGCCGCGGCGATCCGCTGGACCCGGGCGAAGTACGGCCCGATCTCCTCCGGCAGCAGGTCGGTCAGCGTCGGCACGTGCCGCCGCGGCACCACCAGGACATGGCCGGGGAACAGCGGGCGGTGGTCCAGGAAGGCGACCGCGGCCTCGTCCTCGAACACCCGGTGGGTGTCCGCCCCGCCCGCCACGACCTCGCAGAAGATGCAGCTCATGCCGGTGATTGAAGGGCATCCGGCAGCCGGGCGGCGGCAGGGTCGACGGCGTGTCGCATCCGGTCGTACGCGGGGTCGACCGTCCCGAACAGCCGGTCCCACACGGTGGTGTAGAAACCGAAGTTCACGCCCGGGTCGAGGTGATGGCCGACGTGGAACATCGGCAGCGCCACCCAGCGGAACACCGGCCGGCGCCGGACCCGGGCCGGCAGCGGCTCCACCCCGAGGTGGCCGAGCAGCCCGAACACCAGGTTGAGCAGGACGAACCCGCCCAGGGCGAGCGCCGACAGCTCCCACACCGTCAGGATCGCCAGCCAGGCGCCGCCGAAGCCCAACGCCTCCAGCGGGTGCAGCACGAACAGCGTCGACGGCCGCGGATCCGGGTAGCGGTGGTGGAGCTCGTGGGCCAGCCGGTACAGCCGGCGGCGGTGCGCGATCCAGTGCGCGGCGTACGCCAGGACGTCCATGACCAGGGTGAACGCCAGGAGTTCGAGCAGCACCCGCGGACCGGTCGAGGCCGAGAGGGTGACCAGGCCCGCCTTCCACAGTGCCCACCCGGCCACCCCCACACCGCTGTTGATCAGCAGGGCGACCACCGTCAGGGCGACCTCCGCCCCGGTCACCGGGCCGGGCGGCGGGGCCACCCGGCGGTCCCCGTAGCGCCGCACCAGCGCCCGCCCGGCGGCCACCGCCGCGACGAACAGCACCGCGTTGAGCAGCAGCGCCCCCGCCACCACCTCGCCCGCACCCAGCCGGGCCGCCCACCCCAGGAATCCGTCCACCGGCCCAGCCTGCCACGCGGTCCCGACGCGCGGGAGCCTGTGAGCGGCGGTCACAGGATGATCGCCTGTCTGGTTGCCGCCGCGGCACCGGCACACGATGGCCCGGCCGAGATCCGTCGTCCGTGCGCCCGTGAAGGGCCTTTCGAAGGGGTGTGAGGGCCGTGACCAGTGTGTCCGCGTCGCCGCCGAGTGCCGAGCCCGCGGCGCAGCCGTTCGACCGGCTGCGCTACGCCGGGGTGTTCCTGCTGCTGTTCCTGTTCGGCGCCGAGACCTTCCTGGTCTCGCCGCTGCTGCCGACGATCGCCGACTCGATCCGGGTCAGCGAGGCCGCCGCGGCTTCCAGCGTCACCGCGTACGTGCTGGTGTACGCCGTGGCCGCCCCCTTCCTCGGGCTGCTCAGCGACCGGTTCGGACGGCGGCGCACGCTCGTCGCCGGAACACTGCTCTTCGTCCTGTCCAACGCCGCGGCAGCGCTCTCCACCGGGCTGACCCCGCTGGTCCTCTCCCGGGCGGTCGCCGGACTGGCCGCCGCCGCGGCCGGACCGGCGATCTGGGCGCACATCGCGGAGACCGCACCGGACGCCGTCCGCGGCCGCGCGCTCGGTCTCGGCATGGCCCTGTTCTCCGCCGGCCAGGTCGTCGGGGTGCCGCTCGGCGGCTTCCTCGCCGGGCTGGCCGGGTGGCGCTCCGCGTTCTGGGCGCTCGCCGTCGGGACGGCCGCCGCCGTGCCGCTGCTGCTGAAGCAGGTCCCGGCGGGCGGGAGCGCGGCACCGGCGGACGGGCGCGGCAGTGCGGTACGGGCCGTGCTCGCGGGCTGGGCCGATCCGGCGCTGCGGCGCGCACTGCTGGTCAACACCGTCTTCCACGCGGCGAACCTGGGCGCGTACACGTTCCTGGGGGCGGTCCTGGTGCAGCGGTTCGACCTGTCGGTGGAGGCGCTCGGACTGGTCGGTGTGCTGGTCGGCGCCGGCAGCGTCGTCGGATCGCTGCTCGGCGGGCGGCTCGGCGACCGGGCGCGGGCCGCCGGACGGGACGGCGTGCCGCTGCTGCCGCTGTGGGGGCTGCTGCTGGCCGCCGGCATCGGGCTGGCGGTCGGCGGACCGGGGATCGTCCTCGCGCTCCTCGGGGTGACGGTGTGGTTCCTCGCCTCGGGCGGCTTCGTGACCGACCAGCAGACACTGGCGGGGACGGTGGCGCCGGAACTGCGGGCCACCTCCAGTGCCTGGCTGACCTCGACGATGTACGCGGGGACGGGCGTCGGTGCCTGGGCGGTGGGGGCCTTCGCGGACGTCGCGGTGGGGACGGCCGTGGTGGGGATCGGGCTGGCCCTGGTGGCGGCGGTGGGGGCGCGGGTGCTGCGGGCGCGGTAGCGGACCCGTCCGGCGGGCTCGCCGCATCCGGATCGCGCAGTTCTCCCGCGCCCCTGGGGGCGCCCTGCCTAACCCGCGCTGCGGAGGGGGTGGGTGGTGAGGGTGGTCATGCGGGCGCGGGCGGTGGGATCGGCGGGGGTGAAGAGGAGGACGAGGGCGGTCGGGTCGTCGACGGGGTGGAAGGAGGAGAGGGTCAGCCGGATCGGGCCGATCCCGGCCGGTTCGACGGTGACCGTGCGGGCCGTGAGCTCCGCCACGGAGTGGCAACCCCACCAGTGGCGGAGCTCCGGTGCGTCGGTGTCCAGATGGCGGTAGACCTCGTCGGTGCGGGGGTCGGAGAGGGCGGGGCCGGCCTGGGCGCGGAAGTGCTGGAAGACGTTCATGGCGAGCGGCTCCCAGTCGTGCAGGACGCCGCGCAGCCGCCCGTCGGCCGCCATCAGCCACATGAGGTTGCGGCGGTCGGCGGGAACGGCCTCGGGCGGGCCCCAGAGTGCGGACCAGGCGGCGTTCCAGCCGAGCAGGTCGAAGTGGCGGTCGAGCAGGGCGGCGGGGCTGGCCGGCCAGGAGTCGAGGACGGGCCGGACGGCCGCGGCGAGCCCGTCCCGGTCGGCGGCGTCGGCCGGTGCCGGCGACTCGTGGTAGCCGGCGAGGCGCATCGCGTGGCGCAGTCCGGCGGCGTCGAGGCGCAGGGCACGGGCGACCGCCTCCAGGACCTGCCGGGAGGCGGTGACCCGGCCCTGTTCCAGCCAGGTGTACCAGGCGAGGCCGACGCCGGAGAGCGAGGCGACCTCCTCGCGGCGCAGCCCGGGGGTGCGGCGGCGGGCGGTCGCGGTGAGGCCGACGTCGGCGGGCTTGAGGAGCTCGCGGTGGGCGCGGAGGAAGGCGCCGAGTTCCTGGCTCGCGGCGGGAGTTGACACGGATGGCTCCTCGGGCGGAGGTGGTGCGGTCGGGTCCGGCGTAGGTGCCGCCGGCCGGCCGCCGCGGTAGGTGCGGCGGTCGGCCGGCGGTGTGGTGACGGTCCGTCAGTGGGTGGTGAGCTCCCACAGTCGGACGGGCATGTGGCTGACGTGGCCGCGTTCGCCCTGGCGTTGCCGGGCGGCCTCGCCGACGGCCCGGAAGAAGTCGGCGCGGCGTTCGGCGGGGACGAGGCGGCTGTAGTAGTCGCCGAAGGTGGCGGCGTGGAAGTGCGCGTACTGCTCGGCGCTCTCCACGGTGACCACGGCGTCGCGCTCCCGGTGGCCGGCGACGGCGAGGTGCGGACGCAGGACGGCGGCCAGATCGTCGACGGTGCGGGTGCGGGTGGCGATCGGCAGCACGCCGGCGCGGGCGAACAGCGCCGGCACGTCGGCGCGCGGCGTGCCGAGGGCGGTGAGCGCCTCCCGGACGATCTCGTCCTCGCCGCCGAGGCCGTGCTCGTCCCGGGCGGGGTGGTAGGTGGTGAGCAGGAACCGTCCGCCCGGGGCGAGACGGTCGGACACCCAGGCGAAGATCCTTTCCTCGTGCGGGAAGAGCCAGTGCAGGACGGAGGTCATGGTGACGGCGTCCGGGCGCAGCGGCAGCGGTTCGGGGTCGGTGAGGTCGGCCCGGTGCAGGACGGTTCGGGCGCCGTACGGGCGCAGCCGCTCCGCGGCCTCGGCGATCCGGTGCTCGGACCGCTCCAGGCCGGCGGCGAGGCGTATCGACGGGAAGCGTTCGAGGGCGGCCTGCAGCAGTTGGCCGATGCCGCTGCCGAGGTCGACCAGGATCTGCGGCTCCGCGGGGAGCCGTTCGAGCACCCAGTCGCGGTCGTGGACCTGGCGGAGCCGGCTGGCGTCGGCGTACCCGGCGAGGGTGCGGGACTGGATCTCTGTGGCGGACGCGGTCACGGGCGGGCCTCCTGGGGCCGGTCGACGAGCTGCAGCAGCCGCGCGCGGGCGGCGCTCTGGTCATAGCGCTTGAACAGGTTGATCCGGTTGCGGGCGAGGTCGCCGCGGTGCACGTACTCGTAGAGGTCCTGGCGCTGGCCGAAGCCGTCGCCGGTGAGCTCCCAGGCGAGCCGGAACAGGCGGGACTTGCGCTCGGCGTCGATGCCGCGGCCGCGCATGTAGCGGTCGAGATGCGGGCGCAGCCGGGGGTTGGCGAGGTCGCCGGCGGTGGGCTGCATCAGCAGACCGGAGGCGCCGATCCGGCGGACGATCGCGACCGCGTCGGCCGCGACCTCGGCGGACCACACCCGGGAGGCGGCGGTGTCGCCCGGCGCGAACAGGCCGCCGTCGGTGACCCCGCCGCGGGCCTCGGCGGCGTCCAGGAAGTACTCGGTGAGCTCGGCGTACCCGGCGAGCCGGCCGAGGTCCTCCTGGACGTTGCGGAAGCCGTCCACGCCGATCGACTCGGCGACCAGGGTCGCGGTGGCGAGCAGGGCGCGCAGCCGCTCCCGGTAGCGGACGTGGCCGACGTAGGCGCTCCAGGCGTTGATCCGGCCGAGTCCGGCCCGGGCGAGGTCGGCGTCGCGGAGCAGCAGCACGCGCTCCCAGGGGACGAGCACGTCGTCGAAGAAGAGCATGGCGTCCTGCTCGTCGTACCGGGCGCCGAGCGGGTGGGCGTGCCCCCAGGGGGCGCTGCCGAGCGGCTCCCGGGCGAGGGTGACCAGGCCCGGCGTGTTGAGCGGCAGCGCGAACCAGACCACGAACTGCTCGCCGCGGCGCTGCGCGAACGAGGCCGACAGGTAGACCAGCACCTCGTGGGCGAGCGGCGCGAGCGTGGTGAGCTGCTTGGCGCCGCGCACCACGATGCCGCGCTCGTTCTCCTCCAGGACGCGCAGCGCCAGGTCGGGCTCGTCCACCGGGTCGGCGGAGCGGTCGATCTGCGGGTCGCCGAGGGCGTGCGACAGGACGAGGTCGTTGGTGGCGCAGTGCCGGTACCAGGCCTCGGCGTTGGCGCCGAACCGCGGGTCGTTGCCGGCCAGCCGGTGCCGGAAGTCGTAGACGCCGACGGCGATCGAGGCCATGAAGGCGGGGGAGCGGCCCTGTTGGCCGAGGGCCTCGGCGTGCCAGAACTCGGCGCTGCGCCGCTGGACGCGCAACTCCTCGACCGTGCGGGGCGGTTGGTATGCGCGGGCGAGCCGCAGGCCGGTCTCCGGGTCCTTCCAGGTCAGCAGCTCGCGGTGTTCGGGCTCGTGCTGCAGGTCGATCAGCCGGGCGAGTTCGTCGGCGGCGGGCCGGAAGGCGGGGTGCTCGGCGGGATTGCCGATCCGCTTGCCGTCCAGGTAGAGCTCGCGCCCGTCGTCGAGCTCGGCCCGGTACCGGTCGCCGGTGAGCAGGCCCCGCGCGGCGGCGGGGGTGTCGAGCAGGGTCATGCGCCAACTCCAGGTGAGCGGTGGGCGAGTGAGCGGTATCGGCCGTCGTGGTAGAGCAGCGGCTCGCCGGGCGAGGCGTCCGCGGCGGCGACCCGGCCGACCAGGACGGCGTGGTCGCCGCCGGGCAGGACGCCGTGCAGCCGGCAGTCGAACCAGGCGAGCGCGGCCTCCAGCACCGGCGCGCCGGTGGCCTCGGCGCGCATCGGAACGGCGGTGAAGGTGCCGAGAGCCCGGCCCGCGCCGGGCGTGGCGAACCGCCGGGCCACCCCGTGCTGGCGATCCGTCAGGACCGAGACGGCGAACCGGCCGCTGCCGCGGACCGCGGACACCAGCGGGCTGTGCCGGGCGACGGCCACGCTGACCAGCAGCGGGTCCAGCGAGAGGGTGCAGAACGAGGAGACGGTCTTGGCGAACACCTCCTCGCCGGAGCGGGTGGTGAGCACGGCGACGCCGGTGCTCCAGTGCCGGGCGGCAGCCCGGAAGGCGTCCTCCGGGGCCGGCGCGGGGCGGGCGGGGGCGCTCATCGCAGCCCCACCCGGTAGGCGCGCAGCCACTCGTCGACCTGGACGAGGTGGTCCAGGCCGCCGACCGGGTTCGGCGCCGTCCGGGGGCTCGGCAGCGGCCGGCCCTCGGCGAGGAGCCGGCGGACCGTCCCCCGGTCGACCAGGTCGAACACCGGGGCGTTCGGGTCGGCGAGCAGCTCCCGCGCCCGGTCGGTGAGCACCTCGGTGTAGCGGACGGCCGGCGTGGACGGGTAGCCGCTCTTCGGCCGCTCGGCGACCTGCGGCGGCAGCAGGTCCCGGACGGCGTCGCGCAGCAGCCCCTTGGACCGGCCGCCGGACGCCTTGAGCGCCCACGGCACGTTCCACAGGTACTCGACCAGCCGGTGGTCGCAGAACGGCACCCGCACCTCCAGCCCGACGGACATCGAGACCCGGTCGACCCGGTCCAGCAGCGGCGGCAGCCAGCGGGTCAGCGCCAGGTGGAACACCTCGCGCACCCGCGCGTCCGCCGCCGGCTCGCCGTCCAGCCGCGGCACCTCGGCGAGCGAGCGGCGGTACGCCTCCGCGGTGTACTCCTCGGGCCGGACGGCCGCGCGCACCTCGGGGCGCAGCAGCGCGGCCGGGGTGGTGCGGCCGTGCAGCCACGGGAAGGTGCCGGAGGCGAGCGCGGCCGGATCGTGGAAGTACGGGTAGCCGCCGAAGATCTCGTCCGCGGCCTCGCCGGACAGCGCCACCGTGGAGCGGCGGCGCACCTCGCGGAAGAGCAGGTGCAGCGAGGCGTCCATCTCGCCCCAGCCGGGCCGGTCGCGGGCGCGCAGCACGGCGTCCCGGGCGTCCAGCAGGTCGTCGTCGGGGACGAGGACGGCGGTGTGCAGGGTGCCGATGTGCTCGGCGGCGGCCTGCACGTACGGGGCGTCCAGGGTGGTCCGCCAGGCGTCGGGCGTCCGGTCGGCGCTGCCGGGGAAGTCCACCGAGAAGCTGGTGATCTTGCCCTGGCCGGACCGCTCCCGGGCGGCCGCGGCGAGCGCCGTGATCGCGCTGGAGTCGACCCCGCCGGAGAGCAGCGTGCAGAGCGGGACGTCGCTGATCAACTGGCGCTCCACCGCGTCGGCGAGCAACCCCCGGACGCGCTCCCGGGTGGCCACCCCGCCGTCCCGGTGCGGCCGGGACTCCAGCGCCCACCAGCGCAGTTCGCGGGTGGCGTGCCGGGTGACGGCCACCAGGTGGCCGGGCCGGACCTCGTGCAGCCCGCGGAACAGTCCGTGCCCGGGGGTCGGCGCGGCGGGCAGCGCGAACAGCTCGGCGATCCCCCCGGTGTCCAGCTCGGCGGGCAGCAGCGGGTTGGCGAGCAGCGCCTTCGGCTCGGAGCCGAACAGCACGCCCGTGCGGTGCGCGTGCCAGTACAGCGGCTTGATGCCCAGGTGGTCGCGGACGAGCAGCAGCTCCTCGGCGCGGGCGTCCCACAGGGCGTACGCGAAGATCCCGTTGAAGCGGCGCGGCGCCTCGCGGCCCCAGTGCAGGTGGGCGCGGAGCACCACCTCGGTGTCCGAGCGGGTGCGGAACACGTGCCCCAGGGACTCGAGTTCGCGACGGAGCTCGTGGTGGTTGTACAGCTCGCCGTTGTAGCCGAGCACCGCGCCGGGCGGTTCGGCGTCCGCCTGCGGCTGGGCTCCGCCGTCCAGGTCGATCACCGACAGCCGGCGGTGGCCGATCGCGGCGTGCCGGGACAGCCAGACGCCGTCCGCGTCCGGGCCGCGGCAGGCGAGGGTGGCGGTCATCTCCCGCAGCAGGTGCCCCTGGTGGCGCAGGTCGGTCTCCCAGTCGACCCAGCCGGTGACTCCGCACATCAGGACTCCCGGGGTTCGTCGTCGGTGGTGGTGGCGGGCTCGGGCCGGGCGGCCTCCCAGCGGCAGCCGTGGCCGGTGGGGCCGCTGCGCAGCCGGTGCGCGGGCCGGAAACCCTTGGCGCGGATGTTCGCGGACAGCGCCTCCGTGCAGTACGTGCACGGGGACGCGAGGGTCAGCCGGACTCCGCCGCGGCGGGCCTTCTCCCGGTAGTCCCAGATCGCGCAGTGCGTGATGGTGAGCACCGCACGGTCCGCGGACGGCGGCTGCTCGTCGTCGAACTCGTAGTCCGAACCGTAGAGTTCGGCCTGCCGGGCGATCCGGTGGATCGGATCGGCGGCGCCCCGGCCGAGGTCCGGCTCGACCTCCCGGTGCACCTCGGCGTTGGACCGCGCCCACTCCGCCAGCACCTGCTCGCCGTACCGGGCGACCAGGAAGCGTTCCATCAGGGCCTGGCCGCGGAAGAACACCCGCTGCCACTCGGTGGCCGGCGCGGTCGCCGGATCGGGCAGGTCGGCGAAGATCTCCGCCTGCAGGGCGAACCAGTCGGCCAGTTGCACCTCGTCGCCGCGCGAGACCAGGTAGCGGGTGAGGCCGGCCTCGGCCTCGTGCAGGCGCCGCCGCCACAGGGCCGAACGGTCCGCGTCCGGCATCGACCGGTACGGGGAACGCTGCGGTTCGGGGCGGGCGGCACCGCGGCCGGCGGGAAGCACGGCGGTGCCGGCGGGCAGGTGGGGCGGCACCGGGCCGGCCCGGTCGCCGGTGTGTGCGATGGTGCCGTCGGACGCGTCGCCCATCGGGCTCTCCCTTCGGCTGGACGTGGTGCGGCCACGCTACGAACCGCCGACGGTCCGTCAGAAGCCCCGAACGGAGCCTCCCCGGGCGACGATCGGCGCCACCGATTGCTCCGAAGGTCGCCTTCGCGAGCAGGGGATACCGCGAGGGGCGCGGGGGGCTGCGCGATCAGGGAGTGGGTCACCTGGTGAACTCCGGTCGGCCGTGGTGGTCAGGTCGCCCGCTCCCTGATCGCGCAGCTCCGCCCCCGGCCTTCGGCCGGGAGGCGCCCCCAGCGCCCCTGAGGTGCAGCCCTTGTCCGCGGTTCAGCCCGCGAGGCCGTGGCGGTGGGCGTAGAGGGCGGCGCGCAGCCGGTCCGAGTGGCCGGTCTTGCGCATGGCCTGGGTGAGATGTTTCTTCACGGTGGCTTCGGCGAGGGCGAGTTCGCGGCCTATCTCGGCGTTGCTGAGGCCGAGGGCGAGCTTGGCGAGCACCTCGCGTTCGCGTGCGGTCAGCCCGACCTGCTGCGGTGGCGGTTCGACGGCGTGGCCCGGCGGCGGGGCCGGGTGGGTGCGTGCCGCGGGCGGCGCCGGGAGGAACACCGATCCTCCGGCTGCGGCGAGTTGGACGGCCGCGATGATCCGTTCCTCCGGCAGGTCGAGCGGGAAGCAGCCGCTGGCGCCGGCCAGCAGGATCCGGCTGGCCTCGGCGGTGGACTCGGCCCGGCGCAGCAGCAGCACCCGGGCGTCCGGGGCGCCGTCCGGCCCGCGCAGTGCCGCTACGGCGGCCAGGTCCTCGCCGAGGCCGCCGCCGCGGCCGAGCAGGACGACGTCGGGGTGGACCCGCCGGACCGCCGGTACGGCGCGCAGCGGGTCGGCGGCGGAGCCGGCCACCGTCAGGCCGGGCACGGTGGAGAGCACGGAGCGCAGTCCGGCCGCCGCCACCGGGTGCCGTTCGACGAGGAACACCCGTACGGCGTGGGCCCGGTGGCCGTCGCCGGGGCACATCGGGTGGCCGCATCCGCAGTCGGCGGCCGCGGCGCCCGGTCTGTCCGGCGGCGCGGCGGTCGGTTCGGCGAGCAGCTGGTGGCCGGCCAGCAGGTCGAGCGGGTTGTCGATCTCGGTGTGCAGGGCCTCCGCGGGTGCTGCGGTGGCACTGCGCGGGGTGCGGCGGACCGGGTGCCGGCAGGTGCGCGGACCGGTCGGCGCGGGCAACTGGGTCAGTGCTGCCATCGCGAACCCCCCGGGGCGGAGGGCGAGTCGGTGCGGTAGGGCATGGCGGTGCGGTCCCCTCGGAGATGGCGGGCCGGCCGGACGGGCGCGGCGCAACGGCAGGGAGCCGCCGACGGTGGCGGCCGGGCTCCGGTCACGGAGACGGCGGGCCGGGGCGGTCCCGGAAGGAGGAGGGCGCTGAACGGGCAGCGGGCGAGTGCCGGGCGGTCAGCGCGGGGAGCGCAGCGGACACAGCTCGTCGAAGCACCTGCGGTGCCACGAGCCGCCGATCCCGACCAGGGTGAAGTCGGTCCGCCGATAAGCCATACGAGAACCCTAGGTCCGGCTCTCGCAGCAGGTCAAGGACGGGACGGGCCCCCGGCGCCCGGGGCATCCGCACAGGGGGCTCCCGCGCTCCCGGTACCTGCTCCTATGACCGCCGGTATCAGCACGAACTCCTGACTGGCTGTCCGCGCCGCCGGTCCGCAACCTTCCTCACAGTGAACGCCGCAGGCCCGTGCCCCGCCGCCCCTGCACCCCGCACCGCCCGGAAGGACACCGCGCCATGCCCACCCCGCCCGCCGGCCCGGCCGGCGCCCCGCCCCGGAGGGCCGGCGGGTGACCGGATTCCTGCTCCGCCGCCTGCTGTTGGCCGTGCCGACCCTGCTCGGCGTCACCGTGGTGGTCTTCGCGACCGTGGCGCTCGTCCCCGGCGACCCGGTCGCCGCCTTCCTCGGGCCGGGCGCGCCGCCGGAGGCCCGCGCCGAACTCGCCGCCCGGCTCGGCCTGGAGCGCCCGCTGCCCGTCCGGTACCTGTCCTGGCTGGGGCACGCCCTGACCGGTGACCTCGGCATCTCGATCGCCGACCAGCGGCCGGTCGGAGGGCTGCTGCTCCCGGCGATCGGCCAGACCCTGGTCCTCACCGCCGCCGCCTTCGCACTGGTGCTGGTGGGCGGGGCCATGCTCGGGGCCGTCGGCGCGCTGCGGCCGCGCGGCCCGCTCGGCCGGCTGTCCGGCGCGGCGACCACGCTCGCCGTCTCCGCCCCGCAGTACTCGGTGGCCCTGGTGCTGATCGCGGTGGTCGCGGTACGGCTGCGCTGGCTGCCCGCGGGCGGCACCCACGACGTGTTCGGCGACGGCGGCTTCGCGGACCTCGCCCGGCACCTGGTGCTGCCGGCCGTGGCGGCCGCACTCGTCCCGCTCGGCCTCACCGCCCGGGTCTTCCGCGCCGCGCTCGGCTCCGTCCTCGCCGGGGACCTCGCCGACGGGCTGCGCGCCCGCGGCCTCTCCGGGGTCGCCGTCCTGCGGCACTGCGTGCACAACGCCTCGCCCGCCCTGCTCGCCATCGGCGGCCTGCAACTCGCCTACCTGCTGGAGGGGGTGGTCTTCGTGGAGACCCTGTTCGCCCGGCCCGGCCTCGGCCGGCTGCTCTACGACGCGCTCGCCGCCCGTGACCTGCCGCTCGTCCAGGGCGGGGTGCTGGTCGTCGCGGCGGCGTTCGTCGGCGTCAACCTGCTCGTCGACACCGCGCACGCCGCCGTCGACCCGCGGACGAGGAGCTGAGATGGCCCGCAGCCCGTTCCGCGACCCGGCGGTCGCCGTCCCCGCCGCCCTCGCCCTGCTGGTCGTCCTGGTCGCCGCAGCCGCACCGCTGCTCGCCCCGTACGACCCGGCCGCCGGCCGCTTGCAGGACCGGCTCCTCGACCCGGGTGCCCCCGGACACCTGCTCGGCACCGACGGCCAGGGCCGTGACCTGCTGAGCCGGCTGATCTGGGCCGGCCGGGCCTCGCTCACCGGCGGGCTCGTCCCGGTGGCCGCCGCCACCGCGGCCGGCACCCTGATCGGCATCACCGCCGGTCTCGGCGGCCGCGTCCTCGAACAGGCTCTGCTGCGCGCCCTCGACGTGCTCTACGCCTTCCCCGGGGTGCTGCTCGCCATCGCCGTCGCCACCCTGCTGAGGCCCGGCCTCGGCGCCACCGTGCTCGCCCTCTCCGTGGTGCTCACCCCGGCGGTCGCCCGGGTCGCCTTCACCGAGGTCCGGCGGATCCGCACCGCCGAGTACCTGGAGGCCGCCCGGGTCTCCGGCGCCGGCCCGCTCGCCCTGGTGCTCCGCCAGGTCGTCCCGGTGGTCGCCCCGGTCGTCCTCGTCTACGCCTCCTCCCTGGTCGGAATCGCCGTGGCGTATGCGGCCGGGCTCGCCTTCCTCGGCCTCGGTGTCGCCCCGCCCACCCCCGAGTGGGGTGCCATGCTCGACGAACTGCGGCCCGCCCTCTTCACCCACCCGTGGCCCGCGGTCCTGCCCGGCCTGGCCGTGCTCGCCGTCTCGGTGGTGTTCACCACCCTCGGCGAGGGGCTGCGGCAGCGGATCGGCGACCGCGGCGCCCTGCTGCCGGAGGCCGTCCGATGAGCCTGCTCCGCGTCGACGACCTCACCGTCACCTACCCGGGCGGCGTCCGCGCCGCCGACGGGGTCTCGCTCGACCTCGCCGCGGGCGGCGCCCTGGTGCTGCTCGGCGAGTCCGGCAGCGGCAAGACCACCGTCGCCCGCACCGTCCTCGGACTGCCCGGCCGCGGCGCCGCCGTCACCGGCCGCGTCCGGCTGGCCGGCACCGACCTGCTCGGCCTGGACGAACGCACCCTCGGCCGGATCCGGGGCCGCCGCATCGGCTACGTCCCGCAGGACCCGGCCGCCGTCCTCGACCCGCTGCGCCGGATCGGCCCGCAGATCACCGAGGTGCTGCGCCGCCACCGGGTCGCCGACTCCCGCCGGGCCGCCCGTGCGGACGCCCTGCGGCTGCTCGCCACCGCCGGCGTCCCCGACCCGGAGCGGGTCGCCCGCGCCCACCCGCACGAGCTGTCCGGCGGGCTCCGCCAGCGGGCCGCGATCGCCGTCGCCGTCTCCTGCGGTCCCGAACTCCTGATCGCCGACGAGCCGACCACCGCGCTGGACGCCCTGGTCCGCGGCCGGATCCTCGACCTGTTCGGCACCCTGCGCACCGACTGCGGGATCGCCCTGCTGCTCGTCACCCACGACCTGGCGGCCGCCCGCCGGATCGGCGGAGAGGTCGCCGTCATGCGGACCGGCCGCATCGTCGAACGCGGCCCCGCGACCCGCATCCTCGCCGACCCCGACCACCCCTTCACCACCGACCTGGTGACCGCCGACCCGGGAGCCGACCGATGACCGCACCGAGGAAGACCGGCCGGCGCACCCCGGCGGCGCAGCCGACCGCGCACCGTTCGCGGTGGGGCGACCAAGCGGTGCGGCCAACTGCGCACCGGTCGCGACGGGCCACCCCAGGGGGCGCGTGGGGGTACCTCCCGGCCGAAGGCCGGGGGAGAACCGTGCACCGCGGAAGGGCAGGCGCCGCACCGGAGGCTGTCCGATGACCCCTTCCACCACTGCCTCCGGCAGCACCCCGCTCCTTCAAGTCGACAAGGTGACAAAGAACTTCCGGGGCCGCCCCGCACTGCAGGAGGTCTCCCTCGCCGTCGCCGCGGGCGAGACCCTCGGGCTGGTCGGAGAGTCCGGCTCCGGCAAGTCCACCCTCGCCCGGCTCGCCCTCGGCCTGCTGGCTCCGGACGCCGGCACCGTCCGCTTCGCGGGCCAGGACCCGTACCGTCTCCGCGGCCGTACCGGACGGTCCCTCCGTGCCCGGCTGCAGTTCGTCCCGCAGCACCCCCGCGGTTCGCTCAACCCCGCCCTGCGGGCCGGCGAGGCCGTCGCGTTCGCGCTGCGCCTGCACGGCACGCCGCGCCGGGAGCGCCCCGAGGCCGTCGCCGCGCTGTTCCGCCAGGTCGGCCTGGAGCCGGGCCTCGCCCGCCGTTTCCCGCGGGAGCTGTCCGGCGGCCAGCTCCAGCGGGTGGCGGTGGCCCGCGCCCTCGCCACCGGCCCCGACCTGGTGGTCTGCGACGAGCCGACCTCGGCCCTGGACCGCACCGTGCAGGCCCGGCTGCTGGACCTGCTCACCGGTCTGCAGGAGAGCACCGGCGTGGCCTACCTGTTCATCTCGCACGACCTGGCGGTCGTCCGTCACCTCGCGCACCGGGTGCTCGTGCTGCGCCGGGGCCGGGTGCTGGAGGAAGGGCCGGCCGCCGAGCTCTGGGAGGCGCCGGCCCACCCGTACACCCGGGCCCTGCTGGAGGCCGCCACCGGCGGCCCCGCCACCCCCTGACCAACCCACGCACCCGCAGCACCCGTACCGCCCGCTCCACCGAACCGAACGAACAGGAAATCGCCATGACGAACCGTCATCACCGCCACCGCCCCGTCCGATCCGGAGCCGGCGCGCTGTCGGCCGCCGCCGTGCTGCTCGCGGCCGCCGGCTGCGCCTCCGCAACCGCCACCGGCGCGGGTGACGCGGGCGGCGGCCCGGGCCGCGGCGGCACCCTGGTCGTCGGTGCGACCGGCAAGCTGCCGAACCCGGACACCCTCATCGGCGGTGCGGGCTTCGAGGGCAAGCGCCTCGTCAGCTTCCAGATCTACGAGGGCCTCACCCGGTACGAGCTGCTCAAGGACACCGACCGGCCGCCGGTCGTCACCGGCGCCCTGGCGGAGTCCTGGCAGGTCGCCGCCGACGCGAAGACCTGGACCTTCACCCTGCGCAAGGGCGTCACCTTCCAGGACGGCACCCCCTTCGACGCGGACGCCGTGATCTTCAACCTGGCCCGCTACCTCGACAAGCGGAGTCCCGAGTACACCGACGCGCTGGGCGCCGCCGCCAAGGAGTACGCGGGCGACATCGTCTCGTACCGGAAGACCGACGCCGACCACGTCGAGCTCGTCACCGCGGAGCCCAACGGGCACTTCCCCGAAGACCTGGCGCACGTCCTGATCGCCAGCCCCACCGCCGTCCGGAAGACCGGCTCCGCCAACTTCTCCCAGCACCCGGTCGGGACCGGTCCGTTCGCCTTCGCCTCGCAGACCGAGGGCAAGGAGATCGACCTGGTCGCCAACCCGTCCTACTGGCGGGGCGCTCCGAAGCTGGACCGGCTGGTCGTGAAGTCGCTGCCGGACGCCGCCGCCCGCACCGCCGCACTGCGCTCCGGCGGCGTCAACTGGATCGAGTACCCCAACCCGGACGACATCGACAGCCTCAAGGCCGACGGCGTGCGGATCGCCACCAACAGCTACGACCACCTCTGGTACTGGATCCTGGACACCGCCAAGGCGCCGTGGAACGACCCGCGGGTGCGCCGCGCCGCCAACTACGCGATCGACCGGAAGGCCATCGCCGAGAAGCTGCTGCACGGCACCGCCGACCCGGCCCAACAGGCCGCCCCGCGAGCCACCTCCGCCTACGACCCGGCCGGTGACACCTACGGCCACGACCCCGCGAAGGCCAAGCAGCTGCTCGCCGAGGCCGGGCTCGCCGGAGGCTTCTCCACCTCCGTCACGGTGCCGACCGGAGGCTCCGGGAACCTGCTGCCGGTGCCGATCGCGGAGGCGATCCAGCGCGACCTCGCCGCCGTCGGCATCAAGGTCGAACTGCGCACCACCGACTGGTCCACCCTGATCGGCGCCGAGGCCAAGGGACAGGTCGCGCTCGGCTCGGACGCGATCGCCCAGTCCACGACGCTCTTCCAGTCCGAGGCGCTGCTGCCGCTGTTCATCGGCTCCAAGAGCCCGTTCTGGACGGGCCACTACGCCAACCCGCAGGTCGACGCGCTGCTGGCGAGCGCCTCCGCCTCGCCCGACCGGCAGAAGCGGCAGGCCGACTACCGCAAGGCGCTGTCGCTGGTCACCCAGGACGCCCCGTGGCTGTTCGTGGTCAACGACCGCAACCCGCGGGCGCTCTCGCCGAAGGTCGAGGGGCTCGTCCAGCCGCAGTCCTGGTTCCTCGACCTCACCACCGTCCGGGTCCGCCCGTAGCCACGGCGCTCCGCCGCCCACCGAACCGTCCAGGAAGGACGTCCGCCGCCATGACCGCCCCGTACCCACCGCACGGCCGCACCCCGGCCGGACCGCCGAAGTGGGGCATCACCCTGCCGCTGCCGGGCCTCACCATCGACCGGCACCGCTTCCTCGTCGAACGGCTCCCCGACCTCGGCTACACCGACGTCTGGAGCGCGGAGGGCGGCGGCACCGACGCCTTCACCCCGCTGGCCGCAACCGCCGCCTGGTCCCCGGGCCTGCGCATCGCCACCGGCATCGTGCCGGTGCACACCCGGGGGCCGGCGGTGCTCGCCCAGACCGCCGCCACCCTCGCCCAACTCGCCCCCGGGCGGGTCCTGCTGGGCATCGGGGCGTCCGTGCCCGCGCACGTCACCGACATCAACGGCATCCCGTTCGACGAGCCCTTCAAGCGCACCCGGGACGTGCTCCGCTTCGTCACCCGCGCGCTGCGCGGCGAGCACGTCGCCGGGGACTTCGACACCTTCTCCATCACCGGCTACCGGCTGCCGCACCCGCCCGCCGAGCCGGTCAAGGTGATCCTCGGCGCCCTGCGCCCCGGCATGCTCCGGCTCGGCTTCACCGAGGGGGACGGCGCCATCACCAACCTGCTGTTCCCCAAGGACCTGCCGACCGTGCTGGGCGCCGTCGGCCCGCAGCCGCCGGGCAAGGAACTCGTCGTCAAGGTCTTCGTCTGCCCCACCGAGGACACCGACCACGCCCACCGGGCCAGCCGCCCCTTCCTCGCCTGGATCCTCAACCGCGAGCCCTACCGGAAGTTCCACGAGTGGCTCGGCAACGGCGAGCTGCTCGCCGAGACCCACGAACGCTGGGCGGCCGGCGACCACGAAGGTGCCCAGAAGGCACTGCCCGACGAGGCCGTCGACGGCCTGTTCATCAGCGGCTCGCCCGAGGAGTGCCGGGAGCGGATCCTGCAGTACCACCTGCCCGGCGTCACCACCATCCAGCTGTACGTCTCGCTGCCGCCGGAGGTCTTCGTCAGCCGGTCCCGCCTGCTCGACACCCTCGCCCGCCTCGGCCCCGCCGCGGGCTAGGGGCCTGTTCCCGCAGGCACGCGGGGTGCTTCACCAGGTGCCCCCACGCGCGCCTTGTGGTGCACCTGTGGTGTATCCCCGTCCGATCCAGGAGGTCCCACCCGATGGAACTCGAGATCCGCGGCGGCGTCCGGGCCGCCCCCGTCACCGGTCGCACCCCGCAGGAACGGCAGGCGCTGCGCCACGCCCCCGACCCGCGGGACCGCACCGCCGACCCCGGGCACGTCGCCCGCACCGCACGGGAGCTGGAGGAGGACGGCTTCGACTCCGCGCTCGTGGTGCAGTCCAGCTCCTGGCCCGACCCGTGGCTGGTCGCCGGCTGGGCGCTCGCCGCCACCGACCGGCTGCGGCTCGCCGTCGCGCACCGGGTCGGCGCCGCCGCGCCCACCACCGCGGCCCGCGCCCTCGCCACCCTGGACCGGCTCTCCGGCGGACGGGCGGCCGCCCACGTGATCGTCGGCTCCAGCGACCTGGACGTCGCCCGCGACGGCGACCTGCTCGGCAAGGCGGACCGCTACCGCCGGGCCGGCGAGTACCTGGAGGTGTTCCGGCGCTACCTCACGGCCGACGAGGACATCGACCACGACGGCGAGTTCTACCGGGTGCACGGCGCCAGGCCGGGGCTGCGCCCCCACCCGGGAGGCGAGCTGCTCTCCTTCGGCGGCTCCGCCCCGGAGGGCGTCGCCCTGGCCGCCCGGTACGCCGACGTGTACGCGGTGAGCCCGCTGCCGCTGCCGGACACCCGCCGCAGGATCGCCGAGGTCCGGGCCGCCGCGGCCGCGCACGGCCGCACCCTGCGGATCTGGCGGCACGTCACCGTCGTCCTCGACGACACCGACGAGGCCGCCCGGGAGCGCGTCCGACGGCTGCGGCGCGACGCCCTGCGGCTCACCGCGGGCCCCGGCGCCCACGGCTTCGCCGAGGCCGTCCAGCTCGACCGGGACCGCGAACGCGGCCGCGCCGACCCGCGGCGGGCCGGCAGTGACGGTGCCGACCAGGTCGCCGCCTACGTCCGCCGCTCGCTCGCCGCCACGTACACCGGATCGCCGGACACCGTCGCCGACCGCATCGGCCTGCTCCGTTCGGCCGGCGTGGACATCGTCCAGCTCGACCTGCCCGCCGAGACCGACCACGACCGCGGACTGCGCCGTGCCCTCGTCGCCCGCCTCCGCCACGGCGTCCGGATCCCGGCCGCCCGACGCGGCTGGTGACCGGCCCGCCACCGGAAGGAACCCCCGTGACCAGCACCGCGTACGACCCGGCCGGGCGGATCGTCGTCAGCGGCTCCATCGCCACCGACCACCTGATGGAGTTCCCCGGGTCGATCGCCGAACAGCTGCTGCCCGACCGGCTGGACCGGGTCTCGCTCTCCTTCCTGGTCGGCGGGCTGGAGGTGCGCCGCGGAGGCGTGGGCGCCAACATCGCCGTCGGCCTCGGCCGGCTCGGGCTGGCCCCGGTGCTGGTCGGCGCCGCCGGGGCCGACCACGCCGAGTACGACGCCTGGCTGCGCGCCAACGGCGTCGACACCACCGGGGTGCTGACCGTGCCGGAGCTGTTCACCGCCCGCTTCCTGTGCACCACCGACCGGGAGCAGAACCAGATCGCCTCCTTCTACCCGGGCGCGATGGCCCGCGCTGCGGAGATCGACCTCGCGGGGGTGCTGGCCCGTACCGGACCGGCGCGGCTGGTCCTGGTCGGCCCGGACGATCCCGCGGCCATGCGGCGCCGTACCGAGGAGTGCCGCCGGGCCGGGATCCCGTTCGCCGCGGACCCGTCCCAGCAGCTCGCCCGGCTCGACGGCGAGGAGATCGCACAGCTCGTCGGCGGTGCCGAGCTGCTGTTCACCAACGCGTACGAGCGGGAACTGCTGCTCCGCAAGACCGGGCTGACGGCGGAGCAGGTGCTCGGGCGGGTCGGCAGCTGGATCACCACGCTCGGCGCCGACGGCGTCCGGATCGAGCGCCGCGGCGCACCGCCCGTGCACACCGCCCCGCCGCCCGAGCGGACCCTGGCCGACCCGACCGGCGTCGGAGACGCCTTCCGGGCCGGGTTCCTGGCCGGGACGGTCTGGCGGCTGCCCGTGCTCGCCGCGGCCCGGGTCGGCTGCCTGCTGGCCACCCTGGCCCTGGAGGCGGTCGGCACCCAGGAGTACCGCTTCGACCCGGCGGACTTCCTGCACCGGCTCGCCGAGGCCTACGGGCCCGCGGCGGCCGCGGCCGTCCGGCCGCACCTGCCGGCCCGTTCCGGTATACGCTCGAAAGGTAATCCAGCGCCCGCCGGTCCTTCCTCGAACAGCTCGACCGCAGCGGCCGGAACATGACTCTGTCGCTCGAGGTTGTGCCCGCTCCCGGCGCACGTCGCGACCCGTCGGATTCCGCGAGTCCACTGAGCCGAGACCAATTGCCATGGACCTCAACACCATCACCGAAGTCGTGCGGCGACCGGCCGACCTGCCGGGTGCGGACTGGCGCGAGGGCGACGCCTGGCTCGCCGGCGGGACCTGGCTGTACTCCGTGGAGCAGCCGCACCTCGACCGCCTGATCGACCTGACGTCGTTACGCTGGGAGCCGCTCGTCCCGAGCGACACCGGTCTCGCGATCGGCGCCACGTGCACCGTCCGTGACCTCCACGCCTTCGAGCCGCCCGGCGAGTGGACGGCCGGCCACCTCCTGGCGACGAGCTGCGAGGCGTTCCTGTCCTCGTTCAAGGTCTGGAACTCGGCGACCGTCGGCGGCAACATCTGCATGTCGCTGCCGGCCGGCCCGATGATCACCCTGACCGTCGCCCTGGAGGCGACGTACGAACTGTGGGCCACCGACGGGTCGGTGCGCACCGTCGACGCCCACGACTTCGTCACCGGCGACAACCGGAACGTCCTCGCGCCCGGGGAGATCCTGCGGCGCATCGACATCCCGGCGCGCGCCCTGCGCAAACGCACCGCGCACCGCCGTTTCTCGCTGACCCGCCTCGGCCGCTCGACGGTCTTCCTCGTCGGCACCCGGACGCCGGGCACGAGCGACCTGCTGCTCACCGTGACCGCCGGCACCACGCGGCCCGTGCGCCTGGCCTTCGACACGATGCCCGACGCCGACGCGCTGCGGCGCGCCGTCGACGCGATCCCCGACGGCGTCTGGTTCGCGGATCCCAACGGGACTCCCGAGCACCGCCGCCACCTGACCCAGCACTTCGCCGAAGAGATTCGCCGAGAACTCACAGCCGGGGGTCCGGCATGACCTACATCGTGAACGGCAGGGGATTCGACGAGGAACCGGCCCCCGGCCAGTGCCTGCGCACCTTCCTGCGGCAACTCGGCCACCACGGCGTCAAGAAGGGCTGCGACGCGGGCGACTGCGGCGCCTGCACGGTGTGGGTGGACGGCACTCCGGTGCACAGCTGCATCACCCCCGCCTTCCGTGCGGAGGGCCGTGAGGTGACGACGATCGAGGGCCTCGGGTCACCGGGGAACCTGCACCCGATGCAGCGCCGGTTCCGCGACGCGCCGGGCTTCCAGTGCGGCTTCTGCACCGCAGGGATGATCATGACCTCGGCCACCTTCACCGAGGCCCAGAAGGAGGACCTGCCGAGGGCGCTGAAGGGCAACCTCTGCCGCTGCACGGGCTACCGGGCGATCGAGGACGCCGTACGGGGTGTCGCCGGCGTGGAGACGGCCGCGCCCGGCAAGGCCGTCGGGACGAGCGTCGGTGCGCCGGCGGCCAACGACGTGGTCACCGGCCGCGCCGAGTTCACGATGGACACGCACATCGACGGCATGCTGCACCTCAAGGTCCTGCACTCGCCGCACGCGCACGCCCGGATCGTCTCGATCGACAAGACCGCCGCGCTCGCCGTCCCCGGCGTGCAGCGGGTCTACACCTGGGAGGACGTGCCGCGCAAGCGCTTCACCACCGCGATCCACACCGACCACCTCGTCGACCCGGACGACACCTTCGTCCTCGACGACACGGTGCGCTTCGTCGGTCAGCGCGTCGTCGCCGTGCTGGCCGACACGGTCGCGGCGGCCGAGGAGGGCTGCCGCAGGGTCGTCGTCGACTACGAGCCCCTGCCGGCGGTGTTCGACCCCGAGGAGGCCATGGCCGAGGGGGCGCCGCAGCTGCACGGCACGGCGGACCCCTTCGTCCGCGACCCCGTCCACAACATCCTGCTCGAACTCCACTCGCACATCGGCGACGTGGACGCGGGGTTCGCCGAGGCCGACGTGATCCACGAGGGCACGTACTCCTCGCCGCGGGTGCAGCACGCGCACCTGGAGACCCACGGATCGATCGCCTGGATGGAGGACGGCCGGCTGAACGTCCGCACCAGTTCGCAGTCGCCGTCCATCGCCAAGGTCAAGCTCGCGTACCTCTTCGCGCTGCGGCCGGACCAGCTGCGGGTGTTCTGCAAGCGCGTCGGCGGCGGCTTCGGCGGCAAGCAGGAGGTGATCTCGGAGGACCTGGTCGCGCTCGCCACCCTGGACACCGGCCGGCCGGTCTGCTTCGAGTACACCCGCGAGGAGGAGTTCACCACCGCCTCGCCCCGGCATCCGATGACGCTCACGGTCAGGCTCGGCGCGAAGGCGGACGGCACCCTCACGGCGTTCCAGGTGCGCAACGTGTCGAACACGGGCGCCTACGGCAACCACGGCGGCGAGACGCTGTTCGCGGGCGGCGCGGCCGTCATGATCTACCGCTGCCCCAACAAGAAGTACGACGCCTACTCCGTGTACACCAACACCGTTCCGAGCGGGGCGCTGCGCGGCTACGGGATGACGCAGCCGGCGTTCGCCGTGGAGTCGGCGATGGACGAGCTGGCCCGCGCGCTGCACATGGACCCGCTCGACCTGAGGCGGCGCAACATCGTGCGTCCGGGCGATCCGCTGGTCGCTATGCACGACGGCCCCGACGACGTGATGTTCACCGAGGACGGGCTCGGGAAGTGCATCGACCTGGTGGCCGACGCGCTGGCCCGTCGGGTCGACGAGCCGCCGCCCGGTCCGGGGTGGCTGGTCGGGACGGGCGTGGCGAGTTCGCTGCACGAGACCGCTCCGCCGACCGACCACATCTCGGAGGCGTGGGTCACGCTCGGCGACGACCTCGTCTACGAGTTGTCGGTCGGGACGGTCGAGTTCGGCGAGGGCACCTCGACCGCCCACGTGCAGATCGCGGCCAACCAGCTGGGCACCACGCCGTCGCGGATCCGCCTGGTCCAGTCCGACACCGACCGCACCGGGTTCGACACCGGTGCCTTCGCGAGCGCCGGCCTCTTCGTGGCGGGCAACGCCGTCCTGCGGGCGGCCAACGCCGTGCGCGACCGGATCCTGGAGTTCGCCGCGGCGCACACCGGCGTCCACGTCGTGCTGTGCTCGATGGACGACGACGGCGTCGTCTGCGGCGACCGGCGGGTGTCCCTGGCCGAACTCGTCGCACTGGCCCGGGCGCGCGGGATCCGCTTCACCGCCGCCCGCCGGGCCTACGGGTCGCCCCGGAGCGTCACCTCCAACACACAGGGGTTCCGGATCGCCGTCCACCGGGTGACGGGCGAGATCCGGGTGCTCTACAGCGTCCAGGCGACCGACGCCGCCGTGGTGATCAACCCCGCGCAGGTCCGCGGGCAGGTGGAGGGCGGCGTCGCCCAGGGGATCGGCTTCGCACTGACCGAGAACCACCACGTCGACGCCGACGGGGTCATGGTCAACCCCAACTTCCGCAACTACCGCATCCCCACGTACGCCGACGTCCCCCGCACCGAGGTGCTCCTGGTGGAGTCCTCGGACTCCTTCGGGCCGATGCGGTCCAAGGGCATGGCGGAGTGCTGCATCAACCCGGTGGCCCCGGCGCTGGCGAACGCGCTCCACGACGCCACGGGCGTCCGTCACCGCGCGCTGCCGCTCACCCCGGAGCGCATCTACGGCCGGCTCGCCGGGAGCAGGCAGGCATCCACGGGGCGGACGACATGACCACCGAGGAGCGCAACGGCGCGACGGCGACGGCCATCATCGGTCAGAAGGTCCGGCCCGGACTGGACCGGGAGTACGCGACGTGGCAGCTGGACGTCAACAGCGCCGCCGCCGACTACACCGGGTACCTCGGCGCGGAGATCTCCCCGCCGACGGCCCTGCAGCCGGACTGGGTCGTGGTGTACCGGTTCGACTCGATCGCCCACCTGCAGGCGTGGATCAACAGCGCCACCCGGCAGACCCTGCTCGACGTCGGCCGCGTCTACTTCGACGGCCCGGCCACCCAGCAGGTGGTCAGCGGCGGTGCCAGGCCGCCGGATCCGCTGGTGACCATGGTGGTCACCCACCGCGTCCACCCGAACCACATCGACGACTTCCTCGCCTGGCAGCAGCGCATGAGCCAGGAGGAGAGCACCTTCGTGGGCTACCGCGGCACCGAGCTCTTCCGCCCGATCGAGGGGCTGCAGGAGGAGTGGACCACGCTGTACCGGTTCGACAACGCCGAGCACCTCGACGCCTGGCTGACCTCGGCCGAGCGACAGGAGATCCTGGAGGAGGGCCGGAAGTTCAACGAGTTCAAGCTGCACACGATCGACAACTCGTTCGGCAGCTGGTTCGCCTTCGAGGAGAACGGCAGGGAGGCGCCGCCGCCCTCGGAGGCCAAGACCGCCCTCGCGGTCTGGGTCGGCCTCTACCCGACCGTGGTGCTGCTGACGCTCGCGCTGTCGCCGGCGCACATGCCGCTCTGGCTCGGGCTGCTCGTCGGCAACCTGCTGTCGAGCTTCATCATGACCTTCTTCACGATGCCCTACTACGTGAACCGGCTGCTCAAGCGGTGGCTGCGGCCGAATCCCGACGAGCCGGCGGCGAAGACCAACCGCATCGGCCTCGGCATCGTCGCCGCGGCGACCGCGTTCTGGGTCGCGGTCTTCTACCTGATCACGACGCAGTTCTGGACGCTGCCCTGACCGGCTCGGTGCCGGTCCGCGCCTGAACGCGCACCCGCTCCGGCGCGGGGACGGCCCGCCCGGGAGCGGGAGCGGGAGCGGGAGCGGGTGCGCGGTGTCCGCGGCCGGCCAGCCGGCAGCCGAGGCAGTCGGGGTGGCCGTGCCGGGCGTGCGCGTCGCGCAGCCGCCAGTCGCGGCGGCCGGGCGGGCGCGGGCCGGTGGCCTTGCCCCAGCCGGCGAGGTGCAGCAGCCAGGTGGTGAGGGCGGCGGCCGGCAGCAGTGCCAGGCCCGCCCACAGGACGGCGGTGGAGCCCGCCGCGAACGCCGTGCCGGCCACCGCGGTGCCGGCGACGGCGAGCAGGGAGCCCGTCCAGCCGGCGACGGTGTGCCCCATGTCGTGGTCGCCGTGTGCGCTCATGTCTCCTCGTACGGTGTGATGGTGCCGTCGGCGCAGGCCCGCGCCCGGCAGAACTTTTATCTCACGAGCTAAGTAGCTTAGATGCTAAGGAGACTGTCCGTGGAAGGCAAGCCGCGCCCGGCTGCGACCCCCGAGCAGGCCCTGCAGGCGATGGACCGGATGATCGCCCTCGCCCACTTCGGGCAGCAGGACATCGCGGCGCGACTCGGCCTCAACACCACCGACCTGACCTGCATCGGCTTCCTCATCGAGGCCGATCTGGCGGGCGAGTCGCTGGCCGCCGGCGACCTCGCCGAGCGGGCCAACCTCACCACCGGCGCCGTCACCGGGGTGCTCAACCGCCTGGAGAAGGCCGGCTACGCGCGCCGCGCGCCCGACCCGGACGACCGCCGCAAGGTCCGGATCGCGATGGACCCTTCGGCCCAGCAGCGGATCATGGAGGCCTACGGGCCGTTCTACCTGCGGCTCGGCGCCCTCTTCGCCGACTACGGCGCGGAGGAGGTCGCCGTGCTGGCCGACTGGTTCACCCGGGCCCGGGCGCTGATGCAGGAGTCGCTGGACGAGATCCGCGCCGGACTCTGACGCCCCGCCGGGCGGATGCGTTGCCGTAAATCGGTGGCGCCCCGCGCGGACTCTCTTCTACGGTGTACAACTCTTGTACACCGTAGAAGAGGGAGTGGAGCCGGCTGTGACCGATCCCCAGCGCCGCCCGGACCGATGGGTGATCCTCGCGGTCATCTGTCTGGCACAACTCGTCGTGATCCTCGACAACACCATCCTCAACGTCGCCGTGCCCTCCCTCACCGAGGAACTCGGCGCCACCACCTCCCAGACCCAGTGGGTCATCGGCGCCTACTCGCTCGCCCAGGCGGGCCTGCTGATCGCCGCCGGCGGCCTCGCCGACCGGTACGGCCGCAAGAAGGTCCAGATGATCGGCCTCGGCCTGTTCGGCGCCGGATCGCTCGCCGCGGCGCTCGCCGGCGACCCCGGCCAGTTGATCGCAGCCCGCGCCGGCATGGGCGTCGGCGGCAGCCTGCTGCTCGCCACCAGCCTCGCCATCGTCGTCCGCACCTTCGACGCCGACGAGCAGCCCAAGGCGATCGCCGCCTGGACGGCCGTCGCCTCGCTCGGCGTCGCCCTCGGCCCGGTCATCGGCGGCCTGCTGCTGAACCACTTCTGGTGGGGCTCCACCTTCCTGGTCAACCTGCCGGTCGCCGCCCTCGGCCTGATCGCCGTCGGCCGGCTGGTGCCCGAGTCCAAGGACCCGCGCGGCGACCGCCCCGACCTGCTCGGCGCCGTGCTCTCCACGGCCGGCCTCACCGGCCTCGTCTACGCCGTCATCCAGGGCCCCGGCTACGGCTGGACGGCGCCCCGCACCCTGCTCGCCGGCGGCCTCGGTGCGCTCTTCCTGCTGGCCTTCGGCCTCTGGGAGCGCCGGATCGAACACCCGCTGCTCGACCTCGCGTTCTTCCGCAACGCGCGCTTCCGCGGTGCCGTCTCCGGCGGCGTCCTGGTCAGCTTCGGCATGGGCGGCTCGCTCTTCCTGCTCACCCAGCACCTGCAGTTCGTGCTCCACTACGGGCCGCTCGACGCCGGCCTGCGCACCGCCCCGATGGCCCTCACCGTCGTCGCGCTCAACCTCACCGGCACCGGCATGCGGCTCACCGCACGGCTCTCGCCGCCCGCCGCCATCGCCACCGGCCTCTCGCTGCTGGCCGGCGGACTCGCCGCGATCGCCCTCTTCGGCCGCGGCGGCTCCTACCCGGGCATCCTGCTCGGCCTGGTGATGATGGGCGCCGGCGTCGCCTGCGCCCAGCCCGCCATGGCCGGCGCGGTGATGACCTCCATCCCGCCGGAGAAGGCCGGCGTCGGCTCCGGCCTGATGGGCACCCTCGGCGAACTCGGCAACTCGCTCGGCGTGGCCGTCCTCGGCGCCGTCCTCGCCGCGAACTTCGCCGCCGCACTGCCCGCCGGGCTGCCCGACTCCGCCGCCCGCTCGCTGCCCGCCGCCCTCGCCGCCGGCGGCGCCTCCGCCGCCGGCACGATCCGGTCGGCCTTCGCCGACAGCCTCACCGCAGGACAGCTGATCGGCGCCGCCGCGGTGCTGGCCGGCGGCCTGGTCGCCGCCTGGCTGCTCGGCCGGGCCGCCGACGCGCCGCCCGCCGCGTCCACCCCCGCCGAGCCGGTGGCCCAGGCGGGCTGATCCGGCCCTACGATCGCTGCACGGCCGCAGCACCGGCGGCCGTGCAGCGAGCACGAAGGACGAGCATGGCGGACAAGCCCCGCGACCCGGCCGTCAGCATCTGGGTGGCGCCGCCCCGCGAGCGGCGCCGCGGCAGCGCGCCCGCCGGCCTCAGCCGCGAGCGGATCGTGCGCACCGCCGTCGCCCTGCTGGACGCCGACGGCGTCCAGGCCTTCAGCATGCGCAAACTCGCCGCCGCCCTGGACGTCACCCCCATGTCGGTCTACTGGTACGTCGACAACAAGGACGAACTCCTCGAACTCGCCCTCGACGAGGCCTTCGGCGACATGCGGATCCCGCCGCTCGGCGACGGCGACGACTGGCGGGCCCACCTCAGGCTGCTCGCCCACGAGTACCGCCGCTGCCTGCACGAACACCCCTGGGCCGCCCGACTCGCCGGCCAGTTCCTCGCCCTGGGCCCCAACGCGCTCTTCTTCTCCACCAGCGCGATCGGCGCGATCCGCCGCACCGGGCTCACCGGCGAGCGGCTCGGCGGCGCCCTCGGCCTGGTGCTGCAGTTCGTCTACGGCTTCGCGCTCGCCGAGTCGCAGTGGCAGGAGCGGGTCCGGGCCTCCGGCCTCCAGGAGGACGAACTCAACCGCGTCGTCCGCGGCGTCGCCGAGCGGGCCGACGCCCGCTTCCTCGACAACGCCGACCTGCTGCCGCCCACCGAGGACGGCGGCCTGCGCGCCTCCCGCGACAGCCAGTTCGAGGCCGGGCTGGACATCGCCCTGGCCGGCATCGACGCCACCGTCGCCGCGCAGCGCTGAGTGCTGAGCGCTGAGCGCGGTCGGCGGATCGGCGGCCGGTGGTCAGCTGGGCGGTGCCGGGTGCGGCTCGCGGTGCACGGTGCCGGACAGCAGCGGCGCCTCGTGCCGCTCCGGGCGGTGGCTCTCCCGGTCCTCGACGAGGTGGCGCGGCGCGGACCCGCCGGAGCCGGCCAGCGGCACCAGCCGCCGGGCCACGAGATGGCCGACCCAGTGCCGCCCGCACTGCGGACAGGGAACCCCGCCGTCCGGCGTGTAGGGGGACGCCGCGCCGATCCCGTCGCGGGAGAAGTACTCCCAGTCGGTGCCGTCGTCGTCGCGGTAGTGCTGGACGTCGTAGTCCACGGACCAGTGGTGCCAGCATTGTCCGCAGGTGAATTCGACCCGCTCCACGGCCAGTTCGGTGATCATCGCGTCTACCTCCCTGCCTCGGCCCTTGACAAGCCCTTTATCCAGAATTATCCCGGTTTCAGGGGCTGCGGATACCGTCCGGAGGGAGTCCGGTCCATGGCGCACTCGGCAGGCGACGGAGAGGGCCCGAACTCCGGGCCCGACGAGGACCTGCGCCGCCTCAAGGCCGAGTACGACAACTACCGCCGCCGCGTCCACCGCGACCGCCTCGCCGTCCGCGAGATCGCCGTCTCCAACGTGCTCGCCCGGCTACTGCCCGTGCTCGACGCCCTCGACCGGGCCCGCGCCGCCGGCGAGGTCGTCGACGGCTTCGGCGCCGTCGCCGACCTGCTGGAGAGCGAGCTCGGCGCCCTCGGCCTGCAGTCCTTCGGCGAACCCGGCGAAGCCTTCGACCCCGTGCTGCACCTCGCCGTCGGCTACACCCGGTCCGCCGTGGTCACCGGACCGATCTGCATCGAGGTCGTCCGCGCCGGCTACCGCGTCGGCGGCCAGATGCTGCGCCCCGCCGAGGTCGTCGTCGCCGAACCGCCGTCCGGCCCGGACTGAGCACGGGCGGCCGGGCACACCGGCGCTCAGGGCAGCCCGAGCTCCCCGCGCACCGGCTGCGGGACGCTCCGGAGGACCGACACCGGGACGTCCCGGTACTCCGACCTGTCGACCGTGCGGGGCGACCAGGCGCCGTCGGGCCCCTCCGTGACCACGTGGAACGCCACCGACGGGTGCGGCACGCCGCCGGGGGTGAGGACGATCCAGACGCGGTCCCGGGCCTCCTCCCACCGGAAGGACGGACTGTCGGCGAAGGTGCCGTACTCCGCGGTGTCGCGCCACACCACCGCCCCGAGCGTCCCCTCGCCGGTCGACGAGGGCGACGGTGTGTAGGAGCTGATCACCGCCCGGCGGCGGGTGCCGCCGGGATCGCTCCTCGACCCGGTCTCCTCCACCAGGAGGGCGAACCGGTCCGTCGGTGACCGCACCCAGTACGACGGGCTCGCCTCGCTGCCCGTGTGGATCCGGTTGCCGTGGGTCGGCCCGCCGTCGGACGGCGCGGGAGCCGCGGTGTGCCGTGCCCCGGGCGTGCAGCCGGCGAGGAGCAGCGCCGCGGCGAGGGCCGCGGCGAGGCGGGCGGGTACGGCCCGGGTCCGTGGCTGCACGGTTCCCTCCCTGAGCGGTGGTTCCCGGGCGGCCTTCCGACGACCGGTCCGGGACAGCCTCCGGCAGCGCCGGCGGCTCGTCAACGGCGATTTTGCGGGCCGGGCGGGCTCAGCCCTCCGCCAGCCGGCGCAGCGGGTCGGCGGTGAGGCCGAAGCGGTGCTTCAGGGCGCGGCGGGCGGCGTGCAGGCCGGCCATGCCGTGGACGCCGGGGCCGGGCGGGGTGGAGGAGGAGCAGAGGTAGACGCCGTCGAGAGGGGTGGCGTACGGGTCGATGGCGGGGACGGGGCGGAAGGCGGTCTGCCACAGCGACATCGCACCGCCGCCGATGTCGCCGCCGACGTGGTTGGCGTTGTGCAGCTGCTGGTCGGCGGCGGTGGTGGCCGACCGGGCGAGGACGAGGTCGCGGAAGCCGGGGGCGAAGCGCTCGACCTGCCGTTCCACGGCCTCGCCGACGTCCACCGTCGAGCCGTGCGGCACGTGGGCGTAGCTGTACAGGGTCTGCATCCCGGCGGGCGCCCGGCCCGGGTCGACGACCCCCGGCTGCACCGCCAGCACGTACGGCCGTGCCGCGTGGCGGCCCGCGGCGACCTCGCGTTCGACGGCGACGGTCTCCTCGCGGGTGCCGGACAGGTGCAGGGTGCCCGCCTCGGCGCAGGCCGGGTCGGCCCACGGCACCGGGCCGGCCAGCGCGAAGTCGACCTTGCAGACGGCCGAGCCGTACCGGAAGGCGCGCAGCCGCCGGGCGTACCCCTCGGGCAGCGCGGGCCCCGCCAGGTGGAGCAGGCCGGCGGGCGTGAGGTCGAGCAGGACGGCCCGGGCGGGCGGGAGTTCGGCGAGCGATCCGACCCGGTGGCCGGTGACGATCCGGCCGCCGCGGCGGACCAGTTCGGCGGCCATGGCATCGGCGATCGCCTGGCTGCCGCCGCGCGGCACCGGCCAGCCGACGGCGTGCCCCAGCGCGGCCAGCAGCAGCCCGGCGCCGGCCGAGGCCAGGCCGAGCAGCGGGGCGACGG
>NZ_BAAALD010000024.1:0-86950 GCF_039528095.1 Kitasatospora arboriphila | reverse complement strand
GCCCCCCCTGGGGCGGGGCCGCCCCCGGCGCGCCCCCGCCGCCGGCCCGGCGCCCGCTGGTCGGCCCGGCCCGCCCCGCGGGCCGCGAGTACGGCCTGCGGGTGGCGGCGTGCGTGACCGTCAGCACCGCCGTCGCCCTGCTGCTGCACACCGGCCACTGGTACTGGCTGCCGGCGACCGCGGCCTTCCTGGTCAAGCCCGACCTCGGGCCGCTGTTCTCGCGGGTGGTCAGCAGGTTCGCCGGCACCGCCGCCGGGGTCCTGGCCTTCGTGCCGCTCGCGGGGCTGCTCACCGGCCGCTGGTGGCCGGCCGCGGCGGTCGCCCTCGGCGCCGCCCTGGTGCCGCTCGCCGTACGGCACTTCGCCCTGCAGACGGCCGTCGTCACGGTGACCGTGCTGACCTTCGTCTCGGTCGGCGGCGACCGGCAGGCCGCGGCCTCCCGGCTGGCCGACACCGCCGTCGCCTGCCTGCTGGTGCTGCTCGTCGGCCACCTGCCGAGGCTCGCCGACACCCAGGCGCGGGTCGGCCACCGCTCCGCGCACGCCCTGCGGCACACCCGCCGCTACCTGCAGCACGTGCTGGCCGCCGGGCCGGGCGATCCCGACGGGCATCCCGCCGGCCACCCCGCAGGCCACGCCGCCGAGCAGCGGGCCGAACTGCGCCGCGCCGCCTACCAGGCACTCGCCGAGGCGCGGACCGCCGCCGAGACCGCCGCCGCCGAACTGCACACCGGCCGCGGCCCCGACTGGCTGGGCGTCACCACCGGCGCCGAACGGATCGTCGACGCGGCCCCCGCCTGCGCCGTCCGGCTGGAACACGGCGCCGCCCGCCCGGCCGCCCCGGCGGGCCGCCGGGTCGCCGAGGCCCTGGACGCCCTCGCCGACGCCCTCGACGGCCGCCGCGACGCACCCGGCAGCGGCCCGGCCCTCGCCGACCTGCCGCCCGACTGCCTCACCCTCAACGACATCGTCACCGAACTCCGCCGGATCCGGACGCTCACCACCGCCGCCTGACACCCCGACGGCAGCCGGCGCGGGCCCGGACGCTAGCATTCGGTGCGAACACGCCCGATCCCGGCCGGACTGGCGGAAATCCCCCGGGCCGCCCTCACCCGCGGATCGGCGCGGCCCTCCGGCGGTCAGCGGCGACCGCCCGCCGTCCAGCGAAGCCGCCGCACCGGCGGCGCACCACGGAGCCCCTCATGCGCCCAGCGCCGCCCGCCGATCCGACCCGGTCCGAGGGCGGGGGCCCGGCGCTCGCCGCCCTCGCCGTCACCGCCTTCGCCATCGGCACCACCGAGTTCGCCGCGATGGGGCTGCTGCCGCACATCGCCGACGGCCTGCACGTCTCGATCCCGCGGGCCGGCTGGCTGGTCTCGCTGTACGCGCTCGGCGTGGTGATCGGCGCACCGCTGCTCACCGCCCTGTGCGCCCGACTGCCGCGCAAGGCCGTGCTGGTCGGACTGACCGGCCTGTTCACGGTCGGCAACCTGCTCTGCGCGATCGCCCCGAACTTCGCCTTCCTCGCCGCCGCCCGCCTGATCACCGGCCTGCCGCACGGCGCGTTCTTCGGCGCCGGCGCGGTCGCCGCCGCCGAACTCGCCGCCCCGCACCGCCGGGCCCGCGCCGTCTCGGTGATGTTCTCCGGCCTCACCGTCGCCAACATCCTCGGCGTGCCCGCCGCGACCCTGCTCGGCCAGCAGCTCGGCTGGCGGGCCGCGATGCTCGTCGTCGTGGCGATCGGCGGGCTCGGCGCCGCCGCGATCGCCCGGTTCGTCCCGCCGCTGCCCAGCCACCCGCAGGCCGGCCTGCGGCACGAGCTCTCGGCCTTCCGCAGCGGACAGCTCTGGCTCGCCCTGGCCACCGTGGTCGTCGGCTGCGCCGGCCTGTTCGCCTGCTACAGCTACATCACCCCGCTGCTCACCGAGGTCTCGGGCTTCGCGGACGGCTCGGTCACCCTGGTGCTCGCCCTGTTCGGCGTCGGTTTCACCATCGGCAACGCCGTCGGCGGGTGGGCCGCGGACCGGGCGCTGCGGCCGAGCATCTGCGCCGCCTTCCTGCTGATGGCGCTCGCCCTGGGCGTCTTCGCGGTGACGGCGCACACCGAGTGGTCGGCGGCCGCCACGGTCGTGCTGATCGGCGTCTTCGGGTTCGCGGTGGTGCCGACCGTGCAGACCCTGGTGCTGCAGAAGGCCAGGAACGCGCCCACGCTCGCCTCCGCCACCGTGCAGGGCGCCTTCAACCTCGGCAACGCGCAGGGCGCCTGGCTCGGCGGTCTCGCCCTGAGCGCAGGCTGGGGCTGGACCTCGCCCACCCTGGTCGGCGCGGGGCTCGCGCTGGCCGGCTGCGCGATCGCCACGGTCTCCTGGGCGGTGGACCGCCGCGCCGGCGGACCGGCCGCGGCGGTCGCAGGTGCGGTGGTCGAGGCGCCGCAGCCGGTGCCGAACTGACGGCCCGCCGGGGCCCGCGGTGCGGGCCCCGGCAGCACCGGCAGCACCGTTCACACGCCCGCGCCCGGTTCAGTCGAGCGGGGCGACCAGTTCGCCGGTCGCCGCGAGGTGCACCGTCAGCGCCTCGGTCGGGCACATCTCGGCGGCCTCGGTCAGCCGATCCGACGCCTCGGCCCGGGCGTGCCGGGGCACCGCCCGGCCGTCCGGGCCGATCAGCACGTCCGCCGGGGCCGCCGCCGCGCACAGCCCGGTGCCGACGCAGCGGATCCGGTCCACCCGGACCTCGAGAGCGCCGGCGTCCCCCGCCGCGGTGCTCACCAGGCCACCGCCAGCCGCTGCGGGCTGCGGGTCAGCAGGCCGCGCCGCCACTCGATCGCGTCCGGCGCGTCCACCAGCCGCAGCTGCGGGAAGCGGCGGGCCAGCCCGTGCAGGGCGAGTTCCAGCTCCATCCGGGCGAGCCAGGCGCCGAGGCAGTGGTGCGGGCCGGCGCCGAAGGTCAGGCTCGGCGTGTCGAGCGCATCGAACAGCGGGATGCCGTCGGGGTAGACCGCCGGGTCGTGGTTGGCCGTGCGGGCGTCCGCCGCGACCACGCTGCCGGCCGGGATCAGCACCCCGCCGATCTCCACGTCCTCGACCGCGCGGCGCAGCAGCCCGGGCGCCGTCTCCTGGTCGCCGAGCGGCACCGCACGCAGCAGCTGTTCGGCCGCGGCGGTGGCGTCCGCCTCGCTGGCGCCGATCCGGGCCCAGCCGTCGGCGCCGTCGGAGAGCAGGTAGACCAGGGCGTTGCCGAGCGAGGTCATGGTGGTCTCGTGGCCGGCCACGACCAGCCCGCAGACCAGCGAGACGAGCTGCGCCTCGGTGACGCCCTCGGTGCGGTCGGCGGCCTCGACCAGGCTGCTCACCAGGTCCTCGCCCGGGTCCTTGCGCCGCTCGTCGACGAGCTGCTGCCCGAACCGGCCGAACTCCTGCATGGCCTGCCGGATCTCCTCCGCGGTGTACGCGGTGGCCGACAGCGCGTGGTCGCTCCAGCGGCCGAGCCGCTCGTAGTCCAGTCCGTCCAGGCCCATCAGCCGGCTGATCACCGCGACCGGCAGCGGACGGCTGAACGCGCCCACCACGTCGGCGGGCGACCCGGCCGCCTCCAGGCCGTCCAGCAGGTCCTCCACCACCGAGCCCACCCAGGGCCGCCAGCGGGCGATCGAGCGCGGGGTGAAGGCGCGCTGCACGGTGCGGCGCAGCCGCTGGTGCGCCTCGCCGTCGAGGTTGAGGATGGCCTGCGGGTCGTCCAGCAGGTTCGGCACCAGGGTGGTGGCGGGGGCGTCGGGGGCGAACAGCGAGGCCCGGTCGAGGCGCGGGTCGGCGAGCAGCTTGCGGACGTCGGCGTGCCGGGTCACCACCCAGACGGGCGTGCCGGTGGGCAGGGCGGCCAGTCGCGGCGGGCCGGGTTCGGCGTGGCGCAGGCAGTGCAGCGGGACGAGGGCGGGCATGTCGGGGGCCGCGGCGTTCGCGGTGGTCATCCGGTCCTCCAGGCGTCGGCGCCCGGGCGTCCGCCTGCGCACACCGCAGGCGGACGCGTGGTCCGGGCGTTCACTCGTGCTGGTGCGCGGTCGGTGGGCGTGCGGGCGCCGCGGCCGCGGCACCCGTCCCGACACCCGACCGTACGGGTACGTCGCACGCGCCGGAAGGACGCGAATCGGCCATCGGTGGACCGGAGTCCGCCGATGGCCGACGCCGTCTCAGATACCGGTCTCCGCGGGCAGCCGGCCGGACCGGACGGCGGCCAGCAGCTCGGCGTGGTCGGCCTCGCTGCGGTCCGCGTACGCGACGGCGAAGTCCGCCATCGCCACGTCCAGCTCCTCGCTCTTGCCGCAGTACCCGGCGAGCAGGGCCGCGTCCGCGGTGTGGGTGTGCGCCCGGGCGAGCAGCGCGCCGGTCAGCCGGCCGTAGTCGTCCAGCTGGTCGGGGCGCAGCGCGGCCGGGTCGACGCTGCCCTTGCGGTTGCGGAACTGCCGCACCTGGTACGGGAGTCCGTCGACGGTCGTCCAGCCCATCAGCACGTCGCTGACCACCTGGATGCGGCGCTGGCCGAGCACCACCCGCTGGCCCTCGTGCACCGGCAGGCCGGAGACGGCGAAGCCGGCCCGGGCCAGGTGCGGCAGCAGCACCGAGGGCCGTGCCTCCTTCACCTGCAGCACCAGCGGCTGCTCGCGCTGGTCGACCAGCAGCACCACGTACGCCCGGGTGCCGACACTGCCGGTGCCGACGATCCGGAACGCCACGTCCTGCACGCTGTAGCGGCTCAGCAGCGGCTGCATCTCCGGCGCCACGGTCGACAGGTAGGCGGCCAGCGAGCCCGCCACCTCGGCGGTCTCGGCCTCCGGCACCCGGCTGAGCACCGGCGGCGCCGGGGCGAACCGCCAGCCGCCGTCGTCCTGACGGACCGTCGACTTCGCCGCGAAGCGCGCACTGGTGTTGCGCAGCGCCTTCTCCGCCACCGCCTCCAGCACCCCGGCGAGGTCGTGCGCCTCGGCGAAGGCGACGAGGTGCTCGTCGGCGATCGCGTTCCAGGCGTCCAGCGCGGGCAGCTTCGCCAGCTTGCGCACCGTCTTGCGGTACGAGGAGGAGGCGTGGAACGCGGCCTGCCGGCAGACGTCCTCCGAGGCACCCGCCTGGCGGCCGGCCAGCACCAGGCTCGCCGCGAGCCGCTTCAGGTCCCACTCCCACGGACCGGGCGCGGTCTCGTCGAAGTCGTTGATGTCGATGACCAGCCGGCCGCGGGCGTCGCCGTAGAGGCCGAAATTCGCCGCGTGCGCGTCACCGCAGAGCTGTGCGACCACGCCCGACACCGGGGTGTCCGCCAGGTCGTGGGCCATCAGCCCGGCCGATCCGCGCAGGAAGGCGAACGGCGAGGCGGCCATCCGTCCCACTCGTATCGGCACCAGGTGCTCCAGGCGCCCGATGTTCGCCTCGTCCACCGCCTCGGCGACGGTCGGCCGGTCGGCCGACACCTCGAAGCGGGCGTGCGCCGCCCGCGGAGCCCGCTCGCGCAGCGCCTTGCCGCGCTGCTTGCCGTCCCCCTGAGGGGGCCACGGCGCGAATCCCGGTACCGCCCGTCCCAAGATCGCCCCACCCGCCGTCTGCTCGGCCAACCCTGCCACCGGCACTCCGTCTCCTCTGGTCGATCACGCTACTGCAGCCCAGCACGCTACCGCCGGAGGCTCCCCGGCAGGCAGCGGGGACGTCCCGGGTCCGTAACATGCAGGTCATGGCCCATGACCTGCGCGCGCTCGACGACGCCTACCTCGCCTTCTGGCGGGAGTACCAGCTGTGCACCTTCACCACGCTGCGACCGGACGGCACGCCGCACGTGGTGCCGGTGGGTGCGACCTTCGACCCGGAGACGCTCACCGCCCGGGTGATCAGCAGCCGGACGAGCCGCAAGGTGCGCAACGTCGTCGAGGCCGGCCCGGACGGCGCCCGGGTGGCGCTCTGCCAGGTCGACCGGGCCCGCTGGGCCACCCTGGAGGGTGTGGCGACGGTCAGCCAGGACCCGGACAAGGTGGCCGAAGGGGTGGCCCGCTACACCGAGCGCTACCGCCCGCCGCGGGTCAACCCCGACCGCGTGGTGATCGAGATCAGGGTCGACCGCGCCCTCGGCCGCGCCTGAGCACCCTCCTCGGGGAACGCACCGCGCCCCGCCCGCCCGGCCGGGAGCCGGGTGAGCGGGGCGCGGTTCTGCGCCGGTGCTCAGCTCACGTTGACCGCCGACCAGGCGGCGGCGACCGCCGCGTACTCGGCGCTGCCGGCGCCGAACAGGTCGGTCGCGGCCTTGAGGGTGGCCGTCCGGGCACCGGAGTAGTTGGTGGTGGACGTCATGTAGACGGTCAGCGCCCGGTACCAGACCTTGCCCAGGGCGTCCCGGCCGATCCCGCCGACCGTCGACCCGTTGCAGGTCGGGCTGTTGTACGAGACTCCGTTGACCACCTTCGCGCCACTGCCCTCGGCCAGCAGGTACGCGAAGTGGTTGGCCACGCCCGAGGAGTAGTGCACGTCGAGGTTGCCGACGCTCGAACTCCAGCAGTCCGCCGACTTGGTGTCCCTGGAGGGCTGGTCCATGAAGCGCAGCGCGGGCTTGCCGAAGCCGGGCTGCACGATCTCCTCGCCGATCAGGTAGTCGCCCGGGTCGGACGCGTTGGCCGCGTACCACTCGACCAGCGTGCCCATGATGTCCGAGGTCGCCTCGTTCAACCCGCCGGACTCGCCCGAGTAGTTGAGCTTCGCACTGCGCGAGGTGACGCCGTGCGACATCTCGTGCCCGGCCACGTCCAGCGACACCAGCGGTCCGAAGGTCGAGCCGTCGCCGTCGCCGTACGTCATGCAGAAGCAGCTGTCCTGCCAGAAGGCGTTGTTGTAGTTGCTGCCGTAGTGCACCCGGTTGTACGAGCCCTTGCCGTCGCCGGCGATGCCGGAGCGGCCGTGCACGTTCTTGTAGTAGTCCCAGGTGGTGTTGGTGCCGTACTGCGCGTCGACGGCGGCGGTCGCCCGGTCGGTGTTGGCGCCGGTGCCCCAGTGGTTGTCCGCGTCGGTGAACAGCGTGGCGGGCGCCCGGCTGAAGCAGATCGAACCGAAGCACAGGTCGGTCTTGTTGGCCGCGTCGCCGGTGTAGGTGTTGCCGCGGGTCGGGTCCTTCAGCTGGAAGGTGCTGCCGGAGGCGGTCGTCTCCAGCGGCACCGTCCCGCCGTACAGCGAGGCGCCGTCGCCGGCGGCCGTCTCCAGGCCGTCCCAGGCGTCGATCCGGGCGCCCGTGCGGGCGTCGGTCAGCACCGTCCGCGCCACCGGGTTGCCCAGGTAGTCGGTGCCGGAGGCGGTGGTCTGCCAGGCCAGCCGCGGCTTCCCGGAGCGGGCGTCCACCACCAACTGCGGCTGCGCGCCCTGCTGGACGGTGGTCCGGCCGGGCACGGCACGGACGAGCTCGCCGTTCGCCTGCGCGGCCGCGGCCTCCTTCGGGACGGACGGCGTGGTCGACGGCACCGCCAGGTCGGTGCTCGCCGCCCGGTCCGCGCCGCGGTAGGAGCCGTCCGGGCCCAGGTGCACCACCAGGTCGCCGCCGAGCACCGGCAGGCCGGCGTAGCTGCGGTCGAACCGGACGTGCCGGCTGCCGTCGGCATCCGTGACGACGTCCCGGACGGAGCTGGACTGGCGTTCGGTGACGCCGAGTTGGGCGGCGTGCGAGGCCATCGCGGCCTCGGCCCGGGCCACCGCGGCCGCCTGCGGCCCCGGCGTCGGACGGTCGGTCGCACCCGCCGCCGGCGAGGCGACGGACACCAGTGCACCCGCCACGACGGCGACGGCGGTGGCCACGGCAGTGCTGCGGGGAATGCGCATCGTGCTCCTCGGAGTGTGGGGAGGTACGGGCACCGCGAGGGGTGTGCACGGCGCCCGGGGAGCGTTGGCGCTGAACCTGAGAGGGGGCACGGCGGGAGGGTGCCGCCGGAGTACGTTGTTTTACATGTCCAGGACAGTTCCCGTAAAGACCGCCCACGGAACGACTTGTGAGGGACAGTCACGAGAGGTGCGGACCCGCGTGTGGAAGAGTCGGGGGCGTTGCCCGTGCCGGCCACCTGGGGTCGAACCCCGTGGCCGAGAGGATCAGGAGCCGTTCCATGCCCGAGGAGATCACCCTGCGCCCGGTGACCGCCGACGATCTCGACCTGTTCGAGAGCGAGTTCAACGGGCCGGAGGGGACGGGCCCGTACCAGTGGTTCGGCTTCGGCTCACCGGCCGGTCTGCGCCGGCAGTTCGCGGAGAACGGCCTGCTCGGCCCCGACGGCGGCGTGCTCTCCGTCGCGGAGGCCGGCCGGACGGTGGGCCGGGTCGAGTGGTTCGCCGGCACGTGGGGACGGCCCGCCACCTCCACCTGCTGGACCCTGGCGATCGGGCTGGTGCCCGCCGCGCACGGCCGCGGCACGGGCACCCGGGCCCAACAGCTGCTGGCCGACTACCTCTTCGACCACACCAGGGCCGAACGGCTCCAGGCATGGACGGACTGCGCCAACCTCGCCGAGCAGCGCGCCCTGGAGAAAGCGGGCTTCGTCCGGGAGGGCGTGCTGCGCTCCGCGCAGTGGCGCGGCGGCCGGTGGCACGATCAGGTGATCTTCTCCATGCTCCGCACGGAGCGGCCCGGCGGCGCATCGAGCTGACCGTGCGGCAGCGACCGGCCTGACGGACGGTCGGGTTCTGTCCGGCGGATCACGCGACGGGCTCGGGTCAGGGCTTCTCGTCGGCGAGTTCGCACATCAGGTCGACGAGAGCCGTGACGGCGGCCGACGGCCCGTTGCTCGGCCACAGCACGCCGTAGTCGAGGGCCGGCCCGTCACGGAAGGGAACGAACGCGATGCCGGGCCGGTCGTGGTACTGCGCGGCGCGCACGGCCACGACCGACACTCCGAGACCCGCGGCGACCATGGCGGTGGTCTCGGGCCAGAACGTGTACACGGGTCCTCGGGGGACGGGACGCCCCGACGGGGTATGGGTGGGCAGGTGGAAGTCCAGCAGGGATTTCGGGAAGGTGCCCCGCGGGGTGATCAGCGGGGCGGCGGCCAGGTCCTCCAGTGACACGCTGCTGCGCCGGGCCAACGCGTGGCCGGCCGGGACCATCAGCGCCCGCGGCTCGGACAGCAGCACGGGTCCGCTGGTGATGCCGGGCTCGCGTACGGGGAACTCGCTCACCTGCACGTCGAGCTCGCCGCGCCGCAGCGGGCCGAGCGGGTCGTCGAACTGGATCTCGAGGATCTGCACGGTGCACCCGGCGTGCCGGCTGCGGAGGACCTCGGCCGCGCGGAGGACCAGATCGGCGCACCAGGGAGTCGAGTAGCCGACGCGCAGCGGACCGGTGATGCCGCGCGCCCCGGCGACGGCCCGGTCGATGGCCTGCTGGATCTGCAGCCGGGCGGGCAGCAGGTCGTCGCACAGCTGTTGGCCGAGCGCGGTGAGGCGGACGGTGCGGGAGGTGCGTTCGAACAGCGGCGCGCCGATGCGCCGTTCCTGCTTCTTGATGGCATGGCTGACCCGGGACGGGGTGATGTGCAGCCGCTCGGCGGTGCGCCCGAAGTGCAGTTCCTCGGCCAGCGCCAGGAAGATCTCGATGTCGCGCAGTTCCATGCCGCCTCCTGATCATGAACCTAGCGGTCAATGCTGCGTTGACACAACGCGCATCGATGACCGGCCGGGCAACGCAGCCTTGCCGACTTCGCCGTTGTTCGTCCCCAGGGGCGCCCGCCAGGCTGAGGGCCGGTGTCCGAGAGGCGGTGACCCGGCCGGGTGCCGGTCCCCCGCGGCGCGCCGCAGATCGACCACCGAACGCAAGGAGACCCGTGATGGGAACGCGTACGACCGGCTTCTCGAAGACGGGACTGCAGAGGGTGCGCGACGTGCTCGCGCGGCACGTCGAGTCGGGGCGGATACCCGGCGTCGTCGCGCTGGTGAGCCGAGGCGAGGAGACGCACGTCGAGGCGCTCGGGGCGATGCACCACGGCGGCGGCGCGCCGATGCGCCGGGACACGGTCTTCCGGATGGCCTCCACCTCCAAGCCGGTCACCATGGCTGCGGCCGCGGTCCTGCTGGACGAGTGCCGGCTGCGCCCGGACGACCCGGTGGAGCAGTGGCTGCCGGAGCTGGCCGACCGGCAGGTGCTGAAGCGGATCGACGGCCCGCTGGACGACACCGTGCCGGCGCGCCGGCCGATCACCGTACGGGACGTGCTCACCTGCACCTTCGGCCTCGGCATGGATATGACGTCGCTCGGCACGCCGATCATGAACGCCGTCTTCGAGCAGGGGCTCACCCCCGACCTGCCGACCCCGATGCCCGAGCCGGACGAATGGATGCGCCGCCTCGGCACGCTCCCGCTGATGCACCAGCCGGGCGAGCGCTGGCAGTACCACATCGGCAGCGACCTGCTCGGCGTGCTCGTCGCCAGGGTCACCGGCCTGCCGTTCGAGACCTTCCTGCGCGAGCGCGTCCTCGACCCGCTGGGTATGACGGACACCGGCTTCCACGTGCCCGCCGACAGGACCGGCCGCCTGCCCACCCTCTACGCCCCCGACCCGCGGACGGGCGGGTTCACGGTGTGGGACGAGGCGACGGACGGACGCTGGAGCAAGCCCCCGGCGTTCCCGGGCGGCGGTGGCGGCCTGGTCTCCACCGCCGACGACTACCACGCCTACTTCCGGATGCTGCTGAACGGCGGCCTCCACGAGGGCGAGCGGATCCTGTCCCGGCCCGCGGTCGACCTGATGACGACCAACCGCCTCACGCCCGAGCAGAACGCCGCGCGCACCGCCATGGCCCTCGACAACGTGCACCTGTCCTTCGGCCAGGGACAGCACGGCGGTTGGGGCCTCGGCATGGCGGTGCGCACCTACCGCGGCGACTACGCGCCGGTCGGACAGTTCGGCTGGGACGGCGGAAGCGGCACCTCGACCTACGCCGACCCGGAGTACGGGGTCACCGGGATCCTGCTCACCCAGGTCGGCCTGTCCGTCCCCAACGCCGCCCACCTCATCCACGACTTCTGGACCACCGTCTACCAGGCCGTCGACTACTGACACCGACCCGGCAGGCAGTCGTACAGGACTTCCCCGCCGGAGACGAAGGAGCACACGATGTCCCTCACCCTGACCGACGAGGACAGGACCACCCTGCGGACCGCCGCGTACGGTGCCGTCGAGCTGATGGCCGCCGCCGGCGCCACCGGCTCCCCCCACAGGATCGCCGCCGCCGGATCGATCGCCCTGGCCTCCGCGACCGGGCCGGTCGGACACGTCCTTGCCGCGAAGGGCAAGGGCGTGGCCCTGCACGGCACGTCCGTGGCCGAACTCGCCGACCAGGTGCTGCCGGCCCTCACCGCAGCCATGGCGCTGCTCGACCGGCAGGATCCCGCAGAGGCCGACAACTTCCGCGACACCGTCCTCCTCGCCCTCGAAGCCGGCCGGGTCCACGAGGCTCGACCCGCCCCCGTCCTGGCGGACATCGCGCGCAGGATCACCGCAGCCCTCGGCGCCGTCGGGCCGGCCGGTCGCGACAGCAGCCCGGTCGGCTGAGTCCGGCGCGCCACCGCCCGCCCGGCGGCACACTCACCCGAACGCCGTCAGGTCCGGCTCAGGGGCGAGTCGGAAGGCGGACGGGGTGCGGCCGTAGCGGGCGGTGAAGCGATGGGTCAGGTGGGCGTGGTCGGTGAAGCCCGCCATGGCCGCGACCTGGGTCAGCGGCAGGGCCGTCCGGCGGACCAACTGCCCGGCCACGTCCAGCCGGACACCCAGCACCTCCGCCTGGAACGTGCTCCCGCCGCGGGCCAGTTCACGCTGCAGCGTCCGCGGCGAGAGCTGCAGCGCGCCTGCCGCCACCGACAGCCGCCACCCGGCGGCCGGATCCCACCGCACCGCCGCCCGCAACCGCTCCACCGCCGTCGCGGCCGGCTCCGCGCCGTCCCACTCCAGCCGCCAGTCCGCCGCGCGGCTCCCACCGCGCACCCGGACCCGCCGCCCCACCCGGGCCCGAGCCGCAGCACCCTGCACCGCCCGGACGAACAGCGACTCCGCCCCCGCCGGCTCCCCACCCAGATGGGCACGGTGACTGACCGCCAGAAAGCCCGGCCCCGCCACCAGCGCCGTCCGGTGCCCCAGGTGCAGCCAGGCCTCCAGCCGTCCGGCCGCCTCCGCCAGCGACTCCGGCCCCGCCGCCCGCAGCGGCGTCCCGAACACCGCCAGCAGCCGGTCCGCGGCCTCCTGCAGACCGGGCCCGCCCGCGGAGGCCCACAACTCGCCCACCAGCAGCGCATGCAGCCGCTCCGGCGCGGCCCGCCCGGCCGCCAGCAGCTCCGCCACCCGCTCCGCCGTCCGCCCGGAGGCGGACCGGTCGCCGAGCGAGGCCAGCACCGCCGCGGTCATCGCCGGATGCACGGTGCGGCCGGGTTCGACGGGGCGGCTGGGCATGGCGCGATCGTACAAGCGGCGCGCCGTGGTCCGGCGGCAGCATGGCGGCCATGGACCTCAGCACCACGCGCATCCTCGTCACCGGTGGCACCAGCGGAGTCGGCCGGGCCCTCGCCGGCGCACTGACCGCCCGCGGCGCCACCGTCGCCACCTGCGGCCGCACCGTGCCGCCCGGCACCGACCTCGCCTTCACCGCCGACCTGGCCGAACCCGGCGCCGCCGCCCGCGTGGTGGAGCAGGCCGCCGCCCGGCTCGGCGGACTCGACGTCGTGATCGCCAACGCCGGTGTCCAGTACGCCACCCCGCTCACCGACGGCCCGGACGCACAACTGCTGGAACGCATCCGCGGCGAGATCGCCGTCAACCTCACTTCCGTCGCCGAACTCGCCGCCGCGGCCTGGCCGCACCTCGCCGCCCGCCCCACGGCCGCCTTCGTCGCGGTCGGCTCCGGACTCGGGTACGCCCCCAAGCGCAGCGCACCCGTGTACTGCGCCACCAAGGCGGGCCTGCACACCCTGCTCGACGCCCTCCGCTACCAGGCCGAGGCCGCCACCCCGCACGTCCGCGTCCAGGAGGTCGTGCTGCCGCTGGTGGACACCCCGATGACCGCCGGCCGCGAGGGCCCGGCCCGCAAACTCACCCCGGAGGCGGCCGCCGACGCGATCCTGCGCGGCCTGCGCACCGGCCGCCGCACCGTCCCGATCGGCGCCTCCCGCGCCCTCCTGGCGATCAACCGCCTCAGCCCGGCCACCGCCCGCCGCATCCTCCGCGACGCCTGACGGCGGCCCGCCCGCGCACTCCCTTTCGGAGCCGCCGACGGTGCGTCAGGCCGCCCAGTCCTCGCAGTACTCGAGGTGCAGGCCGCGGCCGTCGGCGACGAGCCCCTCCAGGTAGTGGATCTCGGCGCAGTAGTGCGGGGAGGCGGGGTGGGCGCGGACGTGCGCGGGGCCGTGCCGGGCCACGTCCAGGAAGCGGTCCGCGGTCTCCCGGAAGGCCCGCGCACTGCCGGTCATGAACAGCGTCCCGGCCACCACGTGCTGGTGGAAGCGGTCCCGGAACTCCCGGTGGTGGCGCTCCTCCAGTGCGGTGTCCGGCACTTCCGCCGCGGGCCCCTCCGCCTCCGGCAGGTCCGCCGTCCGCGGCACCCCGGCGCCGAGCCTGGCCCTCAGCTCCTTCCACCGCGAGGGCGCGAACTGCAGCGAGTGGTGCACCAGCACCAGGTCCAGCCGCTCGTCCCCGCCCGCCGCGGGCGCGAACGCCCCCGGCAACCGGTTGCCCCGGATCGGCAGATGGACCAGCGACCGCGGCGAGCGCGCCGCCAGCAGCCACAGCCCGCCGACCGTCCGCGCCGCCCCGCGGTCGAACCAGCCGTTCAGGACGTGGTCCTGGTCGAGCAGCACCGCCCGCTCCACCGCCCCGCGCGGCCGGATCACCCGGTGTTCCTGCACACCGAGCCGTGCCCGGTGCACCTGGATCGGCAGCCTCACTTCCGGCCGCCCATCGGTCCCAGGTAGAGGTAGTCAGCCTGCCCGGTGCGCCGCGCCCGGTCCACCGACTCCAGGAAGCGCATCCGCCGCGGGGTGAGTTCGGCGGCCCAGTCCGCCATCGGCAGCACCTGGAAGCCGGTGTGCTCGGCCGGGTCGGTGCGGACGGCCGCGAGCCGGTCGGCGTCCAGCGCCCCGCCGTCGAAGACGAATCCGATCTTGAACGGCAGCTCGCCGACCGGCGGCGCGAACATCACCGTGAGCAGCCGGCCCGGCTCCTCCGGCAGCACCAGGCCGGTCTCCTCCCAGGTCTCCCGCCGTGCACAGCCCCACGGATCCTCGCCGAAGTCCAGGTTCCCGCCGGGCAGCTGCCACAACTCGGGGTCGTAGACCGACCGCAGCATCAGCGGATTCCCGTCCGCGTCGGTGAGATGGGCGGCGGCGAACACCGTGCCGTGCGGAAGCGTCCGGACGAACTCCGCGGTCGGCAGCAGTTCCACAGCAGCCCCCTCCTGGCCGGGGCTCACTCGCCGGGGTAACGCACCCCGATCCGGTCCCGGACCGCGTCCAATGTACGCATCACCGCGATCGAACCGTCCAGTGGCACCAAGGGCGACTCGGTCAGCCCGGCCCGCAGGCAGCGGACGACCTCCGCCGCCTCCCACCCGTACCCGTGGCCCTGCCGCGGCGCCGCCCGGAACTCCTCGGGCTCGCGGCCGTCCCGGTGCAGCACGAAGCCGTCCGGGTGGAAGAAGTCGCGCTCGATCTCGATCCGGCCGGCCGACCCCTGGATGCTCGCCCGCTGGCCGCTCCGCGCCGTCAGCGAGCAGCCCAGCAGGGCGGTGGCCCCGCTCGGGTGGCCGAGCACGATCGCGGTGTTGGCGTCCACGCCCTGCGGGGTGAGCTGCGCCCAGGCGTGCACTGACTCGGGCGTGCCGAGCAGCAGTTGGGCGAAGGCCACCGGGTAGACGCCGAGGTCGAGCAGGGCGCCGCCGCCGAGGGCCGGGTCCCAGAGCCGGTGCGCCGGGTCGAACTCCGCCGGGAAGGCGAAGTCCGCGTGCACCGACCGGATCCCGCCGATCGCGCCGTCCGCGACCAGCTCGGTGATCCGGCGCACCGTCGGGTCGAGGTAGGTCCACATCGCCTCCATCAGGAAGAGCCCGCGCTTGCGCGCGGTCGCGACCAGCTCCTCCGTCTGCGGGGCGCTCAGCGTGAACGGCTTCTCGCAGAGCACCGACTTGCCGGCGTCCAGCAGCAGCGACGTCGCGCCGTGGTGGTGGGCGTGCGGGGTGGCCACGTACACCACGTCCACGTCCGGGTCGGCCGCCAGCTCCCGCCAGCTCCCGTACGCGCGGGGCACGCCGAAGCGGTCGGCGAAGGCGCGGGCGCCCTGCTCGGAACGGGAGGCCACCGCCAGCAGTTCGGCGCCCTCCACGTGCAGCAGGTCCTCGGTGAAGGAGGCGGCGATGCCGCCGGTCGCGAGGACGCCCCAGCGGATCGGACGGTCGGCGGCGGGCTCCATGCTGCTGCTCCCTGGGTCGGTGGTACGGCTCGGGAGGCACGGGCCGGGCGGCGCCCGGGGCGGACACCACGGCAAACGCTCTCCGATCGCCGGTCAGCCTAACCGGCGGTGACCGGCGGCCGGGACCCCCGTCCGCCCACCGGTCACCGCCGGAGCACTCACCCGTCGGCGGCGACGACCTCCACGGCCGCGGACAGCGGCACCTCGCCGCAGGACGGCCCGACCAGCACCGTGAACACGCCCTCCTCGGCCAGCCAGCGGCGCTCCTCGACCGACCAGTGGGCGAGCGCCCGCGGTGCGACCTCGATCCGGGCCTCCACCCGCTGCCCGGGCTCGGCCCGGACGGCCGCGAACCCGGCCAGCCAGCGCACCGGCCGTTCCACGGCACTGCCGGGCCTGGCCAGGTACACCTGCACCACCTCGCGCGAGGCCCGCCGGCCGGTGTTGCGCAGCACCGTCCGGACGGTGAACCCGGCGCCCGGTGCGACGTGCTGCGGCACCTCCACCGCGAGGTACTCCCACTGCCCGTAGCCCAGCCCGTGGCCGAACCAGTAGGCGGGCTCGGCGCCGGCCCGCAGCCAGCCGCGGTGGCCGAGGTGCAGGCCCTCGCGGTAGGCGAGCACGCCGTCCCGGGGACGGGTGCCGGGGACGGCGGGTCCGGCGCCGGTGGCCGGCCAGGTGGCGGGCAGCCGGCCGCCCGGTTCGGCGCGGCCGAAGAGGACGTCGGCCAGTCCGTCGCCGCCCTCCTGGCCGGGGAACCAGCCGAGCAGCACCGCCGCGGCCTCGCCGCGCCAGGGCATCAGCACCGGTCCGCCGGAGGTGACCACCGCGACCGTGGCCGGGTTGGCCGCCGCCACCGCGGAGACCAGGGCGTTCTGCCCGTCCGGCAGGTCGAGGGTGCTGCGGTCGAACCCCTCGCTCTCGTGCTGTTCGGAGGTGCCGACCACGACGATCACGGCGTCGGCCCCGCGGGCGAGTTCGACGGCAGCGGCGAGCTCCTCCTCGGGGGTGCCGGCCGGGGCGTCCGCGGTCAGCGCGACGACCCGGCCGTGGCCGGGCTCCACGATCCGCCGGGCCGCCACCTCGGTCTCCTGCCCGGCCGCGAGTTCGACCTCGGCCTGCCGGAACGACGGCATGACGTGCAGGTAGGTCGGGTCGTCGGACTCCGGTGCCGTGTAGCAGTCGAGCACCGTCCGGCCGTCCACCCGCAGCGGGACGGCGCCGAGCCCGACCACCCCGAGCCGCCAGCGTCCGGCGGTGCCGACCCGCAGCACCGTCCGCAGGTCGACGCTGTGCAGGGCGGTGAGGTCGACCGACTCGTCGACCTCGAAGGAGCGCCCGCTCGGCCGGTCCTCGGTGTGCAGCACCCGGCCGGCGACGTCCAGGAAGCGGACGTGGACGCCGGGCCGGCCGGTCACCGGGTTGCGGCAGTCGCCGGCGGCGACCGGGGTCGGGCGCACCGAGCTCCGGACGCCGGGCGCGTGGACGACCTCGACACCGGGCGGGAGCGCGGCCCGGATGCCGTCCAGCGGCGACACCACCGAGGCCGGGTAGACCGAGGCGCTGCCGCCGCCCTGGATCCGTGCGGCGGCCGCGCCGGGTCCGAGGACGGCGATCCGGCGCACCCGGGCCGGGTCCAGCGGCAGCAGCCCGCCGCGGTTGGTCAGCAGCACGGCCCCGGTGGCCGCGGCCCGGCGCAGCCGCGCGCGGTCCCGCTCCGGGCGGGCCGCGACCGGGGGCCGCGCGGGGGTGCCCTCCAGGGCGCCGACCCGCCGGGCCAGACGGAGCAGCCGGCGTACCTTGTCGTCCAGGGCCGCGGCCGGCACCCGGCCGGTGCGGACGGCCTCGGCGAGCCGCTCGCCCCAGTGCTCGTTGGGGCCGGGCATGGCGAGGTCGACGGCGGCCGCGCCGGCGGTCTCGGTGCTGCGGACGGCCCCCCAGTCGGAGACCACCAGGCCGTCGAAGCCCCACTCGCCCTTGAGCGGCTCGGCCAGCAGCGGCGACTCGCTCATGGAACGGCCGTTGACGCCGTTGTACGCCGACATCACCGCCCACACCCCGGCCCGGACGGCGGCCTCGAAGGGGGCGAGGTAGACCTCGCGCAGGGTGCGTTCGTCGATCGCGGCGTCCAGGGTGAGCCGCTCGGTCTCGGACTCGTTGCCGACGTAGTGCTTGGCGGTCGCGGCGACCCCGCCGCCCTGCACCCCGCGGACGTACGCGGCCCCGATCCGTCCGGTGAGCAGCGGGTCCTCGGCGAAGCACTCGAAGTTCCGGCCGGCGTACGGGGAGCGGTGCAGGTTGAGGGTCGGTGCGAGCAGCACGTCGACGCCCTTGCGGCGGGCCTCGGCGGCGAGCAGCGTGCCGAGGTGCTCGACCAGTTCCTCGTCCCAGCTGGCGGCCATCGCCGTGGGGGAGGGCAGCGCGAGGGCGGTGTCGGTCTCGTCCCAGCGTTCGCCGCGGACGCCGATCGGGCCGTCCGAGGTGACGATCGGCCGCAGCCCGAGGGCCGGTTCGGCGCTGGTGCGGAAGGTGCCGCCGCCGGAGACCAGGCGGGCCTTGCGTGCGGTGTCGAGGACCTCGGGTCCGACGGCGTCGGTGGCGCCGGGGGCGTCGGGTGCGGGGGAGTCGGGGAAGCGGCCGGAGGTGTCGATGGCGGTCAACTCTTCACCGCTCCCTGCATGATGCCGTTGATGATCTGGCGTCCCATCAGGAGGAAGGCGGCGATCACCGGCAGGCTGGCGACCAGGGCGCCGGTGAGCACGAGGGAGTAGTCCTTGATGTAGCCGCTGGCCAGCTCGGAGAGCGTGAGCTGGACGGTGGGGTTCTGCTGGGTCATGACGACCTTGGGCCAGTAGAAGTCGTTCCAGGTGGCCATGAAGGTGAGCATGCCGAGCACCGCCGTCGCGGGCCGGGCGGCGGGCAGTGCGACGTGCCAGTACAGTCCGCGGGTGGTGCAGCCGTCCATCCGGGCGGCGTCGAGGAGTTCGTCGGGCACGGCGGTGACGAAGTACTGGCGCAGGAAGAACACGCCGAAGGCGTTGGCGACGGCCGGCACGATCAGCGCCTGCAGGCGGTCGGCCCAGTGGAACCAGTTCGCCATCATGATGTAGAGCGGGATGATGCCGAGCTGGGTCGGCACCATCATGGTGGCGACCACCGAGGCGAGGAGCGGGTTCCGGCCGCGGAAGGGCAGCTTGGCGAAGGCGAAGCCGGCCAGTGAACTCGTCAGCACCACGCAGGCGGTGACGGTCGAGGAGACGACCAGCGAGTTCAGCAGCGCGAGGCCCATGTCGGTCTGCCGGAAGGCCTCGCCGATGTTGTGCAGCAGGTTGCCGCCGGGCAGCAGCACGGGCGGCACCCGGTGCACGTCGGTGTTGTTCCGGGAGGCGGCGACGACCGTCCAGTACAGCGGGAAGACGGACAGCACCACGCCGACCGCGAGGGTGGCGTACACGCCCCTGCCGGCGGAGAGTTGGCGGTTGCGGCTCACGAGGCGTCGGCCCCCTTCATCCGGCGGGCGGCGAGCAGGTTGACGGCCACCACGACGACGATGAGCAGGAACATCGCCCAGGAGACCGCCGCCCCGTAGCCGTACTTGAAGCGGCCCCAGAACTGGTTGTACGAGTACAGCGCGAGGGTCTGGAACTGGTGCTGGGAGCCGCCGGTGGTCGGGTCCTGCTGCTGGCCGAAGAGCATCGGCTCGCCGAACAGCTGCAGGGCGCCGATGGTGGAGACGATGACGGTGAACAGGATCGTCGGCCGCAGCATGGGGATCGTGATCGACCGGAACTGCCGCCAGCGGCTCGCCCCGTCGATCGCCGCGGCCTCGTAGAGCTCGAAGGGCACGGACTGCATCGCGGCCAGGTAGATCAGCGCGTTGTAGCCCGTCCAGCGCCAGGTGACGATCGCGGAGATGGCCGCCCAGGAGGAGAGCGTGCCGGCCTGCCAGTCGATCCGGTCCACGCCGAACAGCCCGAGCACCCAGTTGACCAGGCCGAAGTCCCGGCCGAAGAGCTGGACGAAGATCAGGGTGACGGCGGCGACCGAGGTGACGTTGGGCAGCAGCACCCCGAGCCGGAAGAACGTGCGTCCGCGGATCCGGTAGTTCAGCAGGTGCGCGAGGCCGAGCGCGAGCAGCAGCTGCGGGACGGTGGAGAGCACGCCGATGCCGAGGGTGTTCTTCAGCGCGTTCCAGAAGAACGGGTCGTCCAGCAGCCGGCGGTAGTTCTCCAGGCCGACCCAGCTGCTCTCGGTGCCGGGCTGGTCGGCCCGCCAGCCGGTCATCGAGACGTAGCCGGTGTAGAGCATCGGGAACAGCCCGAACACCGCGAACACCACGAAGAACGGGGCGACGTACAGGTACGGGGAGGTGCGGCGCTCGATCCGGCTCCAGCGGGCTGCCGGGGCGCGGGCGGGGCGCAGCGGCGTGTCGGCGGACACGGTCGCGGCCATGGCGGGGGTCTCCTTGCGGGGTGAGGGGGTGGGTCAGCCGGTGATGTTGGCGACGTCGGCGAGGGCCTTCTGCCAGGCGGTGGCCGGGTCGGCCTTGCCCTGTTCGATCGAGGTGAGGGCGTTGCCGACGGCGGTGCCGATCTCCGCGCCGTGGGCGCCGAGCGGCTGCGGCTGCAGGTCCTTGGCGGACTGCGAGAAGATCTTGCCGGTGGGTGCGCCGTTGAACAGCGGGTCGGTGAATCCGGCGATGTCCGGCTGGCTCCAGAGCGCCTGGTCGGACGGGAAGTAGCCCTTGTTCTTGAACAGCCAGGACTCCTGCTCGGGGGCGGTGAGCCACTTGGCGAGCTCGACGGCGGCCTTGGTGTGCTTGCCGGACTTGGGAACCGTCAGGTACGAGCCGCCCCAGTTGCCGCCGCCGCCCGGGATCCGGGCGATGTCCCAGGTGCCGCCGTCGGTGGGCGGGTTGCCCTTGAACTCGTAGCTCATCCAGGCGGGACAGGCGACGGTGGCGAACTGGCTCTTCTGGAAGCCGGTGTCCCAGGCGGGGGTGAAGGCCTGGATGCCCGCCGACTGGCCGTCCTTGACCGCACCGGCGACCAGGTCGAAGGCCTGCTTGACCGCCGGGTTCTCCTGGACGACGGGCTTGCCGGAGGCGTCGTAGAAGCCGGTGGGGGACTGCGCGACGATCGCGCTGAACAGGTTGCCCGCGCTGTCGAACCACTTGGCGCCCTTGGTGGGGCTCTTGGCGAGGAACTGCTTGCCGGCGGCGGTGTAGGCGGGCCAGTCGGCGAGCAGCGCGGAGACCTGGTCGCGGTCGGTCGGCAGGCCGGCGGCCTTGAACAGGTCGCTTCGGTAGCACAGCGCCAGGCCGCCCATGTCGGTGCCGAGGCCGAACAGCGCCTTGCCGTCGGCGCTGGAGGCCGGGGCGGTCTTCGAGGGCACCCACTGGTCCTTGCTGACGCCGTACTGCAGGAAGTCGACGAACTTCGAGGCCTGCGGCTGGAATCCGGCGACCTGGCCGATCTCGATGGCCTCGATGTCGGCGGTGCCGGAGCCGGCCAGCAGGTGGGCGCGCAGGTTCTGGTGGTGGGCGCCGAGGTCGGCGCGGTTCTCCTTGATGGTGATGTTGGGGTGCAGCTGCTCGTACTGCTTGTAGAGGTCCGCGTAGCCGAACTCGGAGAACAGGTTCACGGTCAGCGTGATCTTGGCGTCGGCGGCGTCCTCGGCGGCCGGGCCGCCGCTGGAGCAGCCGCCGGCGAGCAGGGCGACGGCGAGGGCGGCGGAGACGGCGAGGGCCGCGGATCTCCGGCCGGGGCGGGCGGTGGGCATGGCGGGGCTCCTTGCGGGGGATTCGGCGTGATGCGGGAGTGCGACGGTGGGAGAGCGCTCCACCGGGCAGGCGTGCGGGCGCCTGCCGGATCAGATGGGAGAGCGCTCTCCCGCCGGACGGAGCCTGGCCCCGAAACCGCCCCGCCGTCAAGGGGCTGCGCCCAAAAGCTTTGCGTACCTGCTGATTTGAAAGGGCGATCGCCGGGGGCCGAGCTGCTGCACGGGGCTTGACATGACGGAAACATCGCGGCAACCATTCCCATGACTGCGAGAGCGCTCTCCCAGGAATCGGCCGACGCGTGCCGTCCTCCCCCACCCGTCTCGTCAGGAGAGTTCCCCATGCCCGCTCCACCCGCCCGTGCGGCGGCCCCCACCGCGCACTCCGCACCGCCCTGGCGCGCCCTGGCCGGGCTCGTCGCCGGCGCCCTGGTCGCCGGACTGCTGCTGTTCCTGCCCGCCGGGCGGGCCCAGGCGGCGGCCTCGCTGCTCTCCCAGGGCCGCCCGGTCACCGCCTCCAGCGAGGAGAACTACGGCACCGCGGCCGCCAACGCGGTGGACGGCAACACCGGCACCCGCTGGTCCTCGGCCAACACCGACCCGCAGTGGATCCAGGTCGACCTGGGCGCCGTCGCCACCGTCAGCCAGGTCGTCCTCACCTGGGAGGCCGCGTACGGCAAGGCGTACCGGATCCAGCTCTCCGCGGACGGCACCAGCTGGACGGACGCCTACTCCACCACCACCGGCGCGGGCGGCACGGAGACGCTGAACGTCTCCGGCACCGGCCGCTACGTGCGGATGTACGGCACCCAGCGCGGCACCGGATACGGCTACTCCCTCTGGGAGTTCCAGGTCTACGGCACCCTCGGCGGCGGCACCCCCACCGGCAGCTGCGGCACCGCCGACGCCGCCCAGGGCCGCCCGGTCACCGCCTCCAGCGAGGAGAACTACGGCACCGCGGCCGCCAACGCGGTGGACGGCAACACCGGCACCCGCTGGTCCTCGGCCAACACCGACCCGCAGTGGATCCAGGTCGACCTCGGCTCGGCGCAGAGCGTCTGCCAGGTCGTCCTCACCTGGGAGGCCGCGTACGGCAAGGCGTACCGGATCCAGCTCTCCGCGGACGGCACCAGCTGGACGGACGCCTACTCCACCACCACCGGCGCGGGCGGCACGGAGACGCTGAACGTCTCCGGCACCGGCCGCTACGTGCGGATGTACGGCACCCAGCGCGGCACCGGATACGGCTACTCGCTCTGGGAGTTCCAGGTCCGCACCGGCGGCGGCAGCACCCCGCCGACCGAGCCGCCCACCACCCCGCCGACCACGCCGCCCGGCAACTGGACCACCGTCTTCAACGAGGACTTCAACGGCGGCGCCGGCACCGCGCCCAACGGCAACGACTGGATCACCGACACCGGCACCGCGTACCCCGGCGGCCCGGCCAACTGGGGCACCGGCGAGGTGCAGACGGCCACCGGCGCCCCGGCCAACGTGGGCCTGAACGGCAGCGGCGCGCTCAACCTGACCGCCCTGAAGAACGGTTCGGCCTGGACGTCCGGCCGGGTCGAGTCCAAGCGCACCGACTTCGCCGCCCCGGCCGGCGGCCAGCTGCAGATCTCCGCCACCGTCAAGCAGCCGGACGTGGCCAACGGCCTCGGCTACTGGCCGTCGTTCCGGGCGATGGGCGCCGCCAACCGCGGCAACTCCACCGTCTGGCCCGGCGCGGGCGAGAGCGACATCCTGGAGAACGTCAACGGCCGCAGCCAGCTCTCCACCACCCTGCACTGCGGCACCGCCCCCGGCGGCAACTGCAACGAGTACAACGGCATGACCAGCGGCCTGGCCTCCTGCACCGGCTGCCAGACCGGCTACCACACCTACTCCCAGATCATCGACCGCACCACCTCGGACGAGCAGATCCGCTGGTACCTCGACGGCCGCCAGGTCTGGCAGGTCAACGAGTCGCAGGTCGGCGTCGCCACCTGGGACGCGGCCGTGCACCACGGCTTCTACCTGGTGTTCAACCTCGGCATCGGCGGCGGCTTCCCCGACGCGGTCTGCAACTGCACCACCCCGACCGACGCCACCACCTCCGGCGGCACCCTGAGCATCGACAAGGTCGCCGTCCAGGTCGCCACCGGCCCCGCCCCGGCCCCGCTCACCGACCCGGCCGTGCCCACCGCGCCGTCCGCCGTCAAGGTGACCGGCTCGCAGGGCAACTGGCAGCTGCAGGTGGACGGCCGGCCGTACCAGCTCAAGGGCATCACCTGGGGCCCGGCCAACTCCACCGCCGAGGCGCACATCCGCGAGCTCAAGGCGATGGGCGTCAACACCCTGCGCACCTGGGGCACCGACGCCGGCAGCAAGCCGCTGCTCGACACCGCCGCCGCGCACGGCCTCAAGGTGGTCAACGGCTTCTGGCTGAACCAGGGCGCCGACTACGTCAACGACACCGCCTACATGGACTCCACGCTCGACCAGATCAAGCAGTGGGTGACCACCTACAGGAACCACCCCGGCGTGCTGCTCTGGGACGTCGGCAACGAGGTCATCCTCACCACCCAGGACCACACCTACAACGGCACCACCGTCGAGCAGCAGCGCGTCGCCTACGCCAAGTACGTCGAGCGGGTCACCCAGGCGATCCACGCCATCGACCCCAACCACCCGGTGACCTCCACCGACGCGTACACCGCCGCGTGGAAGTACTACAAGGACTACTCGCCCAGCCTCGACCTGCTCGCGGTGAACTCCTACGGCGCGGTCTGCAACGTCAAGAACGACTGGATCAGCGGCGGTTACACCAAGCCGTACATCATCACCGAGTCCGGCGAGGACGGCGAGTGGGAGGTGCCCAACGACGCCAACGGCGTGCCGCTGGAGCCCACCGACGTCAAGAAGCGCGACGCCTACCTCTCCAACTGGGGCTGCATCACCGGCCACACCGGTGTGTCGCTCGGTGCGACGGTCTTCCACTACGGCACCGAGAACGACTTCGGCGGCGTCTGGTACAACACCGTGCCCGCCGGCTGGCGGCGGCTCGCCTTCTACTCGGTCGCCAAGAACTACGGCGGGAACGCCGGCGGCAACACCCCGCCGGTCATCTCGGACCTGTCGCTGAGCAACACCGCGACCGTCCCGGCCGGCGGCACCTTCGACATCACCGCCGCCACCACCGACCCCGACGGCGACCTGATCCGCTACAACCTCTACTACTGCGCCAAGTACGCGGGCGGCGGCACCGGCTTCAGCCAGGTCGCCTTCACCCAGACCGGCGACGGCCGCTTCACCGCGGTCGCCCCGAAGAGCCTCGGCGTCTACAAGGTCTACGTCTACGCCTACGACGGCCACGGCAACGTCGGCATCGAGACCAAGTCCTTCCGGGTGGTCGCGTCCACCCCGAGCGGCACGAACATCGCGCTCGGCCGGCCTGCCACCGCCTCCACCTTCCAGGCCCAGGGCAACGGCGCGCCGTACCCGGCGTCCAACGCCACCGACGGCAACTGGAACACCCGCTGGGCCAGCGAGTGGGCCGACCCGCAGTGGATCCAGGTCGACCTGGGCGCGGTGAAGTCCTTCAAGCACGTCCAGCTGGGCTGGGAGGGCGCCTACGGCAAGGCCTTCCAGATCCAGACCTCGACCGACGGCACCAACTGGACGACCGCCTGGGCGACGACGAGCGGCACCGGCGGCGTCGACGACGTCGACGTGAACGGCAGCGGCCGCTACGTGCGGGTGAACATCACCCAGCGCGGCACCGCCTACGGCGACTCGCTGTACGAGTTCGGCGTCTACGCCTGACCCGGAGCCCCGGCCCGGCCTCCCCGGGCCGGGGCTCCGCGACCCGGACACCCGTGTCCGGTCCCAGACTCCCGGGGCGCGCCACGCCCCACCGGGCGCGTCCCGGGGCAACCCCCACCCATCCGTTCGAATGGAGGTCCGATGCGACCCCGTTTCCTGTCCCGGGGCAGGCCGCGCCGGACGGCGCTCGCCGTCGCGTTCGCCGCGGTGCTCGCCCTCGCGGGCATCGGCGGCACCGCCCGCCAGGCCGTCGCCGCCGACGGACTGATCTCGCAGTCCAAGCCGGTCACCGCCTCGTCCATCGAGAGCCTGAACTTCCCGGCCGGAGCCGTCGTCGACGGCGACCCGACCAGCCGGTGGGCCTCGAACTGGAGCGACCCGCAGTGGATCCAGATCGACCTCGGCGGTCCGGCGACGGTCAGCAAGGTCGAACTCAGCTGGGAGGCGGCGTACGCCACCGCCTACCAGCTGCAGACCTCGTCCGACGCCGCCACCTGGTCGACGATCTACTCAACCACCACCTCGGCCGGCGGCGTGCAGTCGCTGAACGTCAACGGCACCGGCCGGTACGTCCGGCTCAACGCCACCCAGCGGGCCACCCAGTACGGCTACTCGCTGTACGAGTTCAAGGTGTACGGCACCGTCACCACCCCGCAGACCGGCTACGTCCTCGCGAACCCGCAGGTGACCGGGGTGACGCCGTCCACGGCCAACCCGCCGCACACCTACTTCCACGAGTTCCAGGCGAACTGCTCGCCGACGCACAACCTGCCGGACGACCCGATCGTCTTCCCCGGGCTGGCCGGCGCCTCGCACATGCACACCTTCATGGGCAACACCACCACCACGGCGACCTCCACCCCGGCCTCGCTGGCGGCGGGCGGCACCACCTGCCTCGCCCCCGGTGACAAGTCCGCCTACTGGATGCCGACCATGTACAACGGCGCCACGGAGGTCAACCCGGTCGGCCTGCAGACCATCTACTACAAGACGGGGGTGACCGACTACACCTCGGTGCGGCCGTTCCCGCCGGGTCTGCGGTTCGTCGTGGGCAGCCCGTCCGCGACCCAGACGGAGTTCGCCACCAACCCGGGCTACGTGGCCGGCTGGGAGTGCGGCAACAGCTACCACAACACCGACCTGCCGACCTCCTGCCCCGGCGGCGGCGCGGTCAACCTGCGCTACCAGGCCCCCAGTTGCTGGAACGGCCTGTACCTGGACACCCCCGACCACAAGAGCCACATGGCCTACCCGGTCAACGGTGTCTGCCCCTCCACCCACCCGGTGGCGCTCCCGATGATCGAGTTCAAGATGGCGTGGCCGGTGCCCTCCGGCGACCTCTCGCAGCTGCGGCTGGCGAGCGGCCGGGGGTACTCCTTCCACTACGACTTCTTCAACGCGTGGGACGCGCCCACCCTGGCGGCGCTGGTGAACCACTGCATCATCGGTGGCCTCCAGTGCAACGCCCGCGGCTACGACGAGACCCAGCCCGGGCGCGGTGCGGCGCTGAACGAGCAGTACCTGCTGCCCTGACGCCCGTCGGCCGACCGTCGCCCCCGTCCTCCCCGCTCCCCCGGGGAGGACGGGGGCGCACGGCGTGCGGCGGGCCCGGCCCGGGTCGGGCAACAGCGCTGGTGAAGGCCCGGGAACAACCGGATAGAGCGCTCTCCCACATGCTATAAAAGGCTCATGAGCGAAGCCCTCCGCCCGGCCGCCCAGCGCTCCGCGACCCTGGAGGACGTGGCCCGGGTCGCCGGCGTCTCCCGCGCGACCGTCTCCCGCGTGATCAACGGCATCCGCAACGTCGACCCGGCCATCCAGGAGAGCGTCCGCCGGGCCGTCGCCTCCACCGGGTACGTGCCCAACGGCGCCGCCCGCTCGCTGGTCACCCGCCGGGCCGGCGCCCTCGCCCTGGTCGTCTCCGGCAGCGGCACCGACGGGCGGGACGAGGAGGCCGGCCGGACGCAGGTCTTCACCGACCCCTTCTTCGGCCGGGTGGTCAGCGGCGTCTTCACCGGTCTGCGCCCGCACGGCGTCCACCCGGTGCTGATGCTCGCGGACGCCCCGGAGGCCCGCGAGCAGGCGCTCTCCTACCTCAAGCAGGGCAACGCCGACGGCGCCATGGTGGTCTCCACGCACGCCGACGACCCGATGCCCGGCCTGTTGCTGGCCGCCGGCGTGCCCACCGTGCTCTTCGGCCGCCCGGCCGCCCCCCTGCCGGTCAGCTGCGTCGACCTGGCCAACCGGGACGGCGCCCGGCTCGCCGCCGACCACCTGCACGCCCGCGGCCGCCGGCGGGTGGTGACCATCGCCGGGCCGCCCGCGGTGCGCGCCGCCCGCGACCGGCTGGAGGGCTTCCACGAGGCGATGGCCCGCCACGGCATGCCGTACCTGCCGCACGCCGAGGCGGACTTCACCCAGGCCGGCGGTGAGCGGGCGATGACCCGGCTGCTCGTCGAACACCCGGACCTCGACGGGGTGTTCGCCGCCAACGACCTGATGGCGCAGGGGGCCGTCGCGGTGCTGCGCGACCACGGCCTGCGGGTGCCGGAGGACGTCGCGGTGGTCGGCTTCGACGACAGCAGCGCGGCCACCGCCGGCCGGCCGCCGCTCACCACCGTCCGGCAGCCGGTGGAGGAGATGGCGGCCGAGATGGCCCGCATCCTGCTGGACGTGCTGGCCCGCCCCGGCCGCGGCGCCACCTCGGTGATCTTCGAGCCGGAGCTGGTCGTCCGCCGGTCCTCCTGATCCACTGTCAGGCTCATGCGGAATCAAGTCCTCCACATATGTGCGCGAGTTATGGGGATCGTGCGGATGGATGTGCGGATCGTGTCGTAGAGTTGGCGCGTACAGTTCGATGACCGGGGGGATTGTCGTGCGCCGTGCCGCGCCTGCTGCTGCGCTCGTGCTGGGCCTGGCCTGCCTGACGTCCTGCGGCAGCCACCCCGGTCCGGCCGCCGACCGTGCCACTGCCGCCACCACCGCCGCCGCGCCCGCAGGTTCGGGCTCCGCCGACCCCGCCGCGTCCGGCGCCCCGTCCGACCCGGCCGCCCCCTCCGGCTCCGCCGCGGCCGGCGGCACCATCACCGTCGCCTTCGCCGGCGACGTCCACTTCGAGGGCCGGACGGCGTCCCGCCTCGCCGGCGGCCCCGACACCGCACTCGGCCCGATCTCCCGCACGCTCGCCGCCGCCGACCTCGCGGTGCTCAACCTGGAGACGGCGATCACCGGCCGCGGCGCGCCCGAGCCGAAGACCTACACCTTCCGCACCAGTCCCAAGGCGCTGCAGACGCTCCGCGACGCGGGCGTGGACGTGGTCTCGCTGGCCAACAACCACGCCGTGGACTTCGGCGCCGCCGGCCTCGCCGACACGCTCGCCGCCAAGGCCTCCTCACCGATCCCGGTCGTCGGCTTCGGCCGCAACGCCGAGGAGGCGTACGCCCCGTACGTGACGATGGTCAAGGGCGTGAAGGTCGCGGTGCTCGCCGCCAGCCAGGTCCAGGACCTCACCAACCAGAAGTGGCGGGCCGGTTCGTCCAAGCCCGGGATCGCCTCCGCCCTCGACCCGGCCGCGCTCCTGCGGGCCGTCACCGAGGCCAGGCGCCAGGCCCCGGTCGTGCTGGTCTACCTGCACTGGGGCGAGGAGGGCCACACCTGTCCGACCGGCGCCCAGACCGACCTCGCCCGCAAGCTCTCCGCGGCGGGCGCCACCGCGGTGGTCGGCACCCACGCGCACACCATGCTGGGCTCCGGCATGCTCGGCGACACCTACGTGGCGTACGGCTTCGGCAACTTCCTCTGGTACGGCACCTCGAACTACACCGACTCCGACGAGACCGGTGTCACCACGCTGACCCTGAGCGGGGACGGCCGCACCGTCGGCGAGCGGTTCACCCCCGCGCACATCGACAAGCGCGGCGTCCCGGTGCCGCAGTCCGGTGCCGCCGCGACCGCCGCCCAGCACCGCCGCGACCGGCTGCGCACCTGCACCGGCCTCGCCCCGGCGCCCGCGGCCCGCGACTGAACCCGCGGCCCCCGCCCCGGCCGAGGCCGGACCCACGATCGGCCGCGCCCACGCACCGGCACGGCCGCGGACCCGCTGGGACACGGCGTGAGCAGCCCTGAACGCTCACGCCGCCCAGCGGCCCGCACCCCTCAGGACCGGCCTTCACGGGGGCCTGGGGTGCGGGTGCGGGAGGTTCCCCACCCGCTCCCGAGCCGACCCTCCGGGCGCTTCGGCATCAACTCCGGGGCCCGGCCGCGGTCAGCGGTCCTCCGCGCGGGGCCGGGGCGTAGGCCCGTTCGTGCCACCAGGAGGCGTCGACCTCGACCTCCTCCCACTCCGCGGTGCGGCGCAGGATGTGGGCGGTGATCCGTTCGGGCAGCCGGACGGCGTGCTCCCGCACGTAGTGCGCGAGGCCGGAGGGCCAGAGGTACTCGCCGTCGGTGAACTCGGCCGAGCCGTTGACCTCGCCGCAGATGCGGCATCTCGAGACGCCGAGGAACTGGCGGGCGACGTGGCCGTGTTCCAGGTAGTCGGCGACCTCGGAGCGCTCCCACATCTCCCACTCCGGGTCCACCAGGGCCGCGGGGTCGGGCAGGTCCGGGCTCTCGGGGGAGCACCAGTATCCGAACAGCGTCAGCCTCACGGCGCGCCCCTCCCTCCCGGGCGCCGGCCACGCTCCTGACGCCCGCTCACATTCGGCGATGTGATCCGAAGCCTGCGACAGGTGCCGGGTGCACGTCAACGGCTGGGCGTCAGGAGCCGCGCAGGCGCTCGATCTCCCGGCGGTCGCGCTTGGTCGGGCGGCCGGTGCCGCGGTCCCGCAGTGCCGTCGGCGCTGCGAACTCGCGCGGCGGCGGGGGAGGGGAGTGGTCGACGTAGCACTGCGCCGCGATCTCGGCGCCGACCCGCTTGCGGATCGGCCTGGAGACCACGACGACCCGCTCGCGGCCGTCGTACCGCAGCCGGACCTCGTCCCCCGGCTTCACGGTCTGCGCGGGCTTGGCCCGCTCCTCGTTCACCCGCACGTGCCCGGCCCGGCAGGCCGCCGAGGCCATCGAGCGCGTCTTCAGCAGCCGGACCGACCAGATCCAGCTGTCCACCCGTACCGGGCCCTCGTCCTCCGCCATGCCACGAGCCTAGACGCCGGCCCGCCCCGCACCGAAACGTCGGCGCCCCGGACGGTCCCTCCCGTCGCCCGCCGTTGCACAACGTGCCCGGTCAGGCACGGCGGGTTAGCCTGACGGGAGGACCGCCACACCGGCGGCCCAACCGCCGAAAGGACGCCCCGGTGTTCGTGCCCGACGAGAGAGAGCCACTGTCCGACAGCTGTGCCCGCCCCGCCGACCTGCGGCATCCGGTCGGCACCCGGGACGCGTTCCTGATCGGCGAGCCGTCGGACGGCGCCGGCCACCCGCACCACCGGGACGCACCCCGTCTGGTCGTCGAGTGGGACGGCCGCGCCTGGCAGCCCGTGGCGATCGCCGACAGCTGGGCCGCCGCCCACCAGATGATCGTCGGCGACGGCCGGCCCCCCGTCTTCCCGCAGGTCTCGGGCCGGCTGCCGGTGTTCCGGCCCGGTCCGACCGGCCGCCGTGCGGACTGAGCCGCCCGGCCGCTACGCACAACGGGTGGTCGTCGGGGCGCGCAACGGCCCCGCCGTACGTGCCCGTACCGCACGGAGGTGAGCATGTCCGCTATGAGCCCTGACCGCGCACCGGGCCCGGCCCGGACCCCGTACGAGATCGCCAATGCCGTGGGCGAGGAGGTCCGCGTCCTCAACCACCGGACGGCCCCGGGGGTCGGCGCCTTCCCCGACCCGACCAGCGTGCACGACGTGGTGACGGCGCTGCACGCGATCCTGTTCCACCTGCCGCAGGCGCTGGCGCAGGCCGCCGGCGAGCTCGCCGCGATCCCGGCGGGACAGATCAAGGTGGCGCTGCCGGACGGCGAGGGGGACACCCCGGCAGCCCGGCAGGCCCGGGTCTCCGAGGAGCTGGAGCGGGCCGCCGAGACGCTGGAGATCGCCCGGGCGCACGTGGCGGCCGCCTCGGCCTTCACCAGCGGCCTGGACCGCACCGTCCTGATCGTGGACGACGACCCGCTGGACGACCTGGTCGCCGCCTTCCACGACTGATCCCGCCCGTCCGGGACGGGGCGGCGACGCTCAGTCCTCCGGCAGCGCCGCCACGTACACCCAGGCGCCGTCCAGCCGGACGAAGGTGCTGTGCTCCTCCATGGCCCCCGGCTCGCCGCCGTCCGTGAAGTGCGCCCGGAACCGTACCGTCCCGGTGGTGTGGAACGGCCCGCCCTCGGTCGTCGCCAGCACCTCCAGCCCCGTCCACTGCAGCCCCGGGTCGAAGCCGATCCGGGGCGGCCTGGTGTCCGGGTGCCAGCTGCGCAGCAGGTAGGGCCCGTCCTGGACGGCGAAGGCGCTGTAGCGCGAGCGCATCAGCTGCTCCGCGGTGCCCGCCGCCGCCTCGCCGCGGTGCAGCCGCCCGCAGCAGCCGCCGTAGGGCCCGCCCAGGCCGCACGGGCAGGGGTCGGCGGGGGAGAATCGGGGGTGGCGGCGGCGCTTCGACATGCGTCCCATTCTGCCGGGCGCGCCGCCCGCCCCCGGAACTCGGGGCCGGGTGCTGCAACTGCCCGGCCGCTGCCCACGTCTCTTCGGGTGAGGGATCCAGGCGCGGCCCGAGGAGGCGCATCATGCGACGGTGGATCACGATCCCGATGGCACTCGTTCTCGCCGGCACCGGTGCCGTGGTGGTACCGGCCGCGGCATCCGCGACAACACCCACGGCGACGGTGACGACCTGCCCGACCGGCTGGGGCAGCCTGCCGAAGGCCGCGAACCCCGCCACCGGGCAGCACCCGCTGACCAACATCCGCACCGGCCAGCACCCGTGCTGGGACCGCATGGTGCTCGACATCCCCGGCACGACGCCGGCCGGCCACGTCGGCTACCGCGTCCAGTACGTGCCGTCGCTGATCCAGGACGGCTCGGGCCGGACGATCCCGGTGAACGGCGGCGCGATCCTGGAGATCGTGGTCGTGGCGCCGTCCTACGACCCGTCGACCGGTGCGCCGGTGTACCCGGCGAAGGCCGGCCAGTCACTGCCCGGCGTCAACCTCACCGGCTACCGCACCTTCAAGGACGCCAAGTTCGGCGGCAGCTTCGAGGGCCAGAGCCAGGTCGGCCTGGGCGTGCGGGCCCGACTGCCCTTCCGGGTCTTCCAGTTGGACAACCGGCTGGTGATCGACGTGGCGCACAGCTGGAACGCCACCTCCTGAGCCGTACGGGCACGGCACGGATGAACACGGGGCTCCCCGGCCGGGTGCGGACCCGGCCGGGGAGCGTTCGCGCGGTTACGGGAAGGCGACCAGGTTCGCCACGTTCGACGAGGAGTTGGACGGGCCCCCGGTCGAGTCGATCACGTGGTTGATGGTGCCGGTGCCGCCCAGCGACACGGTCACCATGTCGTGGAAGCGCACCCCGGAGCGGTTCGGCACCTCGAAGGCGTGCTCGGCCACCACGGACGGGTTGGCGCTGAAGTAGCAGTAGCTGCCCAGCCCCCACGCCTCGTGGCTGGTCACCGAGTCGGCGACCTTGTACGCCGCGTAGCCGCGGGTCGAGCCGTTCGTCCAGGCGGCCTGGTTCGGCGGGTCGTACGGCATCTCGTTCTGGAAGAAGTACGTCCGGCCGCCGTTGCCGTTCCAGACCACCTGGGTCTGCTGGTAGTGCTCGACGAACAGGCCGTACATGGTGACGTTGTTGCCGTTGACGGTCAGGCCGTTGGCGGCGGTGTTGCTCGTCCAGCCGACGCCGCTGCCGTGGTCCGCGCGCCAGATCCACATGTGGTCGCCGATCACGTTGTTGCTGTTCACCACCAGCGACTGGGTGGCCCGGCCGACGCCCGCGCCGCCGACCCGGAAGAACACGTCGTGCAGCGAGGTCGGGTCCGCCGAGTGGTCGGCGGCGGATCCGGCCGGGCCGACCTGCATCAGCATCGCGGAGTTGGTGGTGCCGGCGTCGATCAGCAGACCGGCCACCTTCACCCCGTCCACGTCGGCGACGGTCATCGCGGTGACCCCGTTGTCCGGGACGAGGGTGGCCAGGCCCAGGCCCAGCACCACGGTGTCCGCCCGGGTCACGTTGATCGCCCGGTCGAGGTGGTACACGCCCGGCGTGAACAGCAGGTTCTTGCCCTGGCCGAGCGCCGCGTTGATGTCGGTGGCGGTGGCGCCCGGCTTGACGACGAAGAACTGGTCGATCGGCAGCGAGCCGCCCTGCTGCGCCCCGCCGGCCCAGGTGGTGCCGCTGCTGTTGCTGCGCAGCGCCGGGACGAACACCTTGTAGGTGCCGGCCGGGTCCACGTACAGGAAGGGCTTCTCGCGGACCACCGGGGTCTGGCCGACGGTGGTGTACGGCGGGTTGGGGAAGGAGTTCGCCGGGGCGTTGACGTCGCCGACGAAGACCATGTTCCAGTTGGAGCCCGTCCAGCTGCCCCACTGGGCGTTCCGGGAGAGCCACTGCTGCTGGGAGCCGGAGCGCACCTGGCCGTCGATCTTCGAGTCGGCGATGAAGCCGCCGCTCGACCAGCCGCCGTCGTCCAGCTGCAGGTTGCCGCGGACGTGCATCCGCCGGTACGGCGCGGCCTGCGAGACGGCCCAGCGGTCGGTGCCGCCGGTCGGGTTGACCGACAGGTTCTCGGCGGAGCGCCAGAAGTTCTGGGTGGCGTTGCCCTGGAACCAGTCCGCCTCGGCGTGCACGGCGCCGTTGATCGTGACGTCGTCGGGGGAGAGGCCGAGCCCGGCGACCTGGGTGTAGAAGCCGACGTTGGCGTCCACGCTGTAGCTGCCGGGCTTGAACAGCAGGGCCTGGCGCTGGGCGCCGAACTGGTTGGACTCCTGCTGCGAGAAGACCGAGTTCAGCTTGGCCTGGATCGTCGAGGCGGGCATCGACGGGTCGAAGACCGCCACGTTGGGCCCGAAGTCCGGAGTGCCGGGCGGGTTCTGGCTGCCGCTGCCGAAGGAGAAGGACTGCGCGGCGGTGCCGTTGCAGGTCCACTGCTGGAGCTGGACGGCGTCCGCGGTGGAGGCGCTCGGCACGTCCAGGCACTTGCCGCTGTTGCGGTTGACGAAGTGGTAGGCGCCGCCGGCCTCGGCGACCGCCTGCCACTGCTGGTTGGGGCCGCCGCCGTACGCCCAGAGCTGGATCCTCGCACCGTCCGCGGTGGAGACGTCGGTGACGTCGAGGACCTTGCTGGTGTCGTTCTGGGCGTTGATCCGGACGTAGCCGCCACCGGCGTCCTGGAACTGCCACTGCTGGGCGCCGGTGCCGTTGCAGGCGTACTGCTGCACGGCGGTGCCGTTGGCGGTCGCGGCGGCCGCGGCGTCCACGCACTTGCCGCTGTGCTGAGCGACGAGGGCGGTGGCGCCGGTGGGCAGGCCGGCGGCCTGCGCGGCCTGGCCCTGGACGAGCATCACCGCGGTGGACGCCGAGGCGATCAGGCCGACGGCGGTGACCAGCGGCAGGGCCCGGCGCCGGGCGTGCGCCCGCCGGTGCACGGGTGGGAGTGGCATGGGGTTCGCTCCTGTTCGGTCGGGTCGCGGCATCAGGCGGGCAGGGTCCACTGCTGGTTGGCGCCGGCGAAGCAGTCCCAGATCTGCAGCCGGGTGCCGTTGGCGGAGCTGGGCCCGGTGGCGTCCAGGCAGCGGCCGGAGGCGGGGTTCACCAGGGTCTTGTCGGCGCGGGCCTGCCACTGCTGGGCGCCGGTGCCGTTGCAGTCGTAGAGCTGCACCTGGGAGCCGTTCGCGGTGCCGGCGGCGGTCACGTCCATGCACTTGCCGAGCGCGCGGACGGTGCCGTCGGTGCCGACCGTCCAGGTCTGCGCGGCCGTGCCGTTGCAGTCGTACAGCTGGACCGCGGTGCCGTTGGCGCTGTTCGCCGCGGCCACGTCCACGCACTTGCCGCCGTAGCCGGTGATCCGGCCGGTGCGGCCGGTGGGCGGCGGGGTGGTGCCGCCGGTCAGCGCGTCGAAGGTCCTGGTGAACTGGTACGCGGACTGCGGGGTGCCGCTGCACGAGTCGGAGAGCGTGCCGTTGGCGGCGCAGGCCTTGTCGCGGCCGATCGCCCAGAAGGCGAGCTGCTGGATGCCGTGCGAGGCGGCGAAGGACTCCAGGGTCGAGGCGTTGCCGGTGGTGAAGACCTCGGCGGTGGTGTCGTTGACCCCGATCATCGGGGTGTTGCCCTCCATCGCCCACAGCTGGTCGGAGGTCTTGCCCGTCCAGATCTGGCCGAGCTGGGTGTGCAGGCCGTTCGCGGCGTTGATCGCGGCCTGCCCCATGTCCATGGCCGGGCCGTAGTCCATGGTCATGATGTTGACCATGTTGACGTCCAGGCCGCGGCTCTTGGCGTTGTTCAGCAGGCTGAGCGAGTTGGACTCCAGGCCGGACGGGCTGACCGGCAGCGTGTAGTTGACGGCGAGCCGCTTGCCGGCAGCCGCGTACTGCTGCTGGAGGGCTGCCAGTGCCTGGTTGCGGCGGTCGTTGGCGGCGGTGTCGTTCAGTGCGGAGCCCTCGATGTCGAGGTCGATCCGGGTCAGGTTCAGGGTGTCGACGACCCGCTTGTACTGGGCCTGCAGCGCGGAGACGCTGGTGCAGGCCTGGCCCAGCTCGGTGCCGGCCGCGCCGCCGAAGGAGGCGATCACGTCGCCGCCGGCCGAGCGGAGGCCGTTGATCGCGCTCTGCCAGGAGGCGTCGGCTATATCGGTGTTGCCGTTGAAGGTGGCGGTGCAGCTCCCGTTGCTGATCACGAAGGCGAGCGTGAAGTACTTGAGGCCGGTGGCGTTGCGCACATCGGTCATCACCGAGGGCGAGTTCCAGGTCTCCAGGTAGGGGGCGGCGAAGTGGGCCGGGAAGCCCGGGCCGGGGTTGGCCGCGGCGGCGGCCGGCGAACCGCCGGCGATCAGCAGGGCGGCGGCCGTCGCGGGCAGCGCGACCGCGGTCGCCACGGTACGGGCAAGGGTGCGGATCAAGGCTGTCTCCTCCTGCCCGGGCACGGTGCACCGGGCGTGGTGGGGGGTGAGGATCAGGGACCTTTGCGTTCACGAAGTGAACATGGTGCAGCCGTCGGCGACCCGTGCGGCAGGATCGACCGGCCGCCGGGCCGCAGGCTGCGGTGGTGCACACGGATCTCCTTGCGATCCGTCAAAGTCCTTCCACAGCATCCGCCTGGCGACATGTCACCAGTTCGTCCCGGGTGCGGCGGACGGCACAGGGGTCCCGACGAATTGGTCTGGACCCTTTTTCAGAACGTGAAGTTAGGCCCGTTGAACCAGCCGCGTCAACCCCCGTGCGTACAGGACCCGAAGGCAGAACCTCCGGTCACCCTCCGTGTCCCGGGGCGCCGACACCCGGGGACCGGTGGAGTATGAGGGAGGGAGGAGACCACCGGACGGGGTGAGACGAGATGGAAGACCGCCGCTTCCCTTTCCTCGACGGCGTCGCCGGAGCGCTCGTCGACGGCAGCGGCACGATCGTCGGCTGCACCAGCGCCGCCGAGGATCTCCTCGCCCTGCCCGCCCGCGCCCTGGTCGGCCGCGCCCTGCGCGACCTGCTCGCCGACCCGGACGCCTGGCGCGGCCCCGAGGAGTCCGGCCCCGGCGGCTGGGACGGCCGGGTCACCGTCCGCACCGGCGACGGCCGCCCGCTCAACCTGTACGTCCGCGTCCTCACCCTGCACGGCGACAACCCCAACGACCCCACCGCCACCCGGCAGGTCGTCCTCGGCGCCAAGTCCTCCACCGTCGCCCGATGGCGCCAGGACCAGGCCTTCACCCGCGAACTCTTCCTCCAGGACCGCTTCGGCCTCGCCGTCTTCGACACCGACCTGCAGATCGTCCGCACCAACACCCACCTGCTGCCCTACTCCGGCGTGCCGCCGACCCTCAGCGGCCTCAAGCTCTCCGACTTCCTGCAGCCCGCGGACGCCCTCGTCCTGGAGGCGCACCTGCGCGAGGTCCTGGAGACCGGCCGCCCGCTGGTCCAGGCCGAGGGGCTCGCCCGCACCGTCGTCGACCCGCGCAGCGGCCGGATGATGGCCATCTCCGCCTTCCGGCTGCAGGACTCCGACGGCGTCGTCATCGGCCTCACCGTGCTCTTCACCGACATCACCGAACAGCACCGCTCCCGGCAGCGCCTCGCCCTGCTGCACCGGGTGACCGCCGCAGCCGGCGGCTCGCTCTCCGTGACCGGCACCGCCGAGGGCCTCGCCAGGGCGATCGTCCCCGACTTCGCCGACGTCGCCGTGGTCGACATCGCCGCCGCCGTCTTCACCGGCGACGAACCCGTCCCCGACCCCACCGGACGCCTGGTGCTGCGCCGCACCGCCGTCGCCGGGCCGTCCGAGTCCGCGCCCGCCACCGGCGACACCGTGCACGTGAAGGCCGACGGCACCGCGGACCGCACGACCGCCGCCGAACCCGCCCACGGCTGGGAGATCACCGCCCCGCTGGCCGCCCGCGGCATCCTGCTCGGCCAGGTCGCCGTCCGCCGCGACCGCTGGAAGGACCGCTACGAGGACGGCGACCGGCTGCTGCTCGCCGAGATCGCCGCCCGCGCCGCCCTGGCCGTCGACAACGCCCGCCGCTACACCCGCGAGCACCGCGCCGCGGTCGGGCTCCAGCGCAGCCTGCTGCCGCCCGCCGTCCGCACCGTCGCCGCCGTCTCCACCGCCAGCGTCTACCTGCCCACCGACAGCGCCGGCGGCGTCGGCGGCGACTGGTTCGACGTCATCCCGCTCTCCTCCGCCCGGGTCGCGCTGGTCGTCGGCGACGTCGCCGGGCACGGACTGCAGGCCACCGCCACCATGGGCCGGCTGCGCACCGCCGTCCGCACCCTCGCCGACCTCGACCTCGAACCCGACGAACTGCTCGTCCACCTCGACGACCTGGTCTCCCAGCTGCTCTTCGAGGGCGACTTCACCGGCGAGGCCGAGGAGGGCGACACCGCCGAACCGGTGGACACCGCCCCCGCCGGGCGACGGCACCGCCCCGACCCCGGCTCCGTCGGCGCGACCTGCCTGTACGCCGTCTACGACCCGGTCACCCGGGCCTGCACCATCGCCAGCGCCGGCCACCCGCCGCCCGCCGTCGCCGGCCCCGACGGCACCGTCCACTTCCTGCCCGTCACCCCCGGCCCGCCGCTCGGCGTCGGGGGACTGCCCTTCGAAGCCACCGAGGCCGTCCTCGACGAGGGCAGCGTCCTCGCCCTCTACACCGACGGCCTGATCGAACGCGGCGAGGGCGACATCGACGAGGGCATGGCCGAGATCCAGCGGCGACTGGCCGCCGTCGCCCGGCAGGACCGCCCGCTGCGCGAGGCCGCCCTGCAACTCGTCGCCGGACTGCCGCCCACCCGGCTGCGCGACGACGTCACCCTGCTGCTCGCCCGCACCCGCGCCGTCCCCGCCGAATCCACCGCCACCTGGACGGTCGACCCCGACCCCGCCGCGGTCGCCAAGGTCCGCGCCGACGCCACCGCCCGGCTCGCCGACTGGGGCCTGGACGACCTCGCCTTCACCACCGAACTCGTCCTCAGCGAACTGGTCACCAACGCCATCCGCTACGCCGGCGGGCCGGTCGGCGTCCGTCTGATCCACGCCGACACCCTGACCTGCGAGGTCTCCGACGGCAGCAGCACCCAGCCCCGGATGCGCCGCGCCCGCCTCACCGACGAGGGCGGCCGCGGCCTCTACCTCGTCGCCCAGCTCACCGACCGCTGGGGCAGCCGCTACACCGCCGCCGGCAAGACCATCTGGACCGAACAGGAACTCCCGACCGACCCCTGACGGACTCCCTCAGGAGGAGCAACCACCAGGGGCGCTGGGACTTGCCCGATGGGGCAAGCACCCCCATCAGGTGTCCCTCACTTGAGACTGCTCCGCAGGAACTCCCTGTTCAGCGCCGAGATCGCCGACAGCGGGATCCCCTTCGGGCAGGCCGTCGCGCACTCGCCGGTGTTGGTGCAGCCGCCGAATTCCTCGGCGTCCATCGCGCCGACCATCCCCCGCACCCGGCTCGACCGCTCCGGCGCACCCTGCGGCAGCAGGTTCAGGTGCACCACCTTCGCCGCCGTGAACAGCATCGCCGACCCGTTCGGACACGCCGCCACGCAGGCCCCGCAGCCGATGCAGGCGGCGTGCTCGAAGGCCGCGTCCGCCGCCTCCTTGGGGACGGGCGTGGCGTGCGCCTCCGGTGCGCTGCCGGTCGGTGCGGTGATGTACCCGCCGGCGCCGATCACCCGGTCGAGTGCGGAGCGGTCCACCACCAGGTCCTTGACCACCGGGAAGGCCGCGGCCCGCCACGGCTCGACGTCGACGGTGGCGCCGTCCTCGAAGTGCCGCATGTGCAGCTGGCAGGTGGTGGTCGGCTGCGGCCCGTGCGCCTGCCCGTCGATGACCATGCCGCAGGCGCCGCAGATGCCCTCGCGGCAGTCGTGGTCGAAGGCCACCGGCTCCTCGCCGCGCAGCACCAGGGTCTCGTTGAGGGTGTCGAGCATCTCGAGGAAGGACATGTCGGGGCTGATGTCGCCGACCTGGTAGGTGCTGAACCCGCCGGGGTCGTCGGGGCCGGCCTGCCGCCAGATCCGCAGGGTGAGGTTCATGCGTAGCTCCGCTGGGTGGGGTGGACGTGCTCGAAGGAGAGGTGCTCGCGGTGGAGCACGGGCGCGCGGCCGGTGCCGGTGAACTCCCAGGCGGCGGCGTACGAGAAGGCCTCGTCGTCGCGGAGCGCCTCGCCCTGTTCGGTGCGGCTCTCCTCGCGGAAGTGCCCGCCGCAGGACTCGGTGCGGTGCAGCGCGTCCAGGCACATGAGTTCGGCGAGCTCCAGGTGGTCGGCGACCCGGTTCGCCTTCTCCAGCTGCTGGTTGAGGCTCTCCCCGGTGCCGGGGACGGTGACCCGCCGCCAGAACTCCTCGCGCAGTTCGGGGATCCGGGCGAGTGCCCGGCGCAGTCCGGCGTCGTTGCGGGCCATTCCGCACTCGTCCCACATGATCCGGCCGAGTTCGCGGTGGAAGGACTCGGGGGTGCGGTCGCCGCGGACGGCCAGCAGCCGGTCCAGCCGCTGTACCACCTCCTGCCGGACGCCCTCGACCTGCGGGTCGCCCGGGTCGACCGGCTCCGAACCCTGCCGTGCCAGGTAGTCGTTGAGGGCGGGCGGCAGCACGAAGTAGCCGTCGGCGAGTCCCTGCATGAGGGCGCTCGCACCGAGCCGGTTGGCGCCGTGGTCCGAGAAGTTGGCCTCGCCGATCGCGAACAGCCCGGGGACGGTGGTCTGCAGGTCGTAGTCCACCCACAGGCCGCCCATGGTGTAGTGCACCGCCGGGTAGATCCGCATCGGCACCCGGTACGGGTCCTCCGCGGTGATCCGCTCGTACATCTCGAAGAGGTTGCCGTAGCGCGCGGAGACGGTGTCCCGGCCCAGCCTGGCGATCGCGTCGGCGAAGTCGAGGTACACGCCCTGCCCGCCGGGGCCGACGCCGCGGCCCTCGTCGCAGACCGCCTTGGCGGCGCGGGAGGCGATGTCGCGCGGCACCAGGTTGCCGAAGGCCGGGTACATCCGCTCCAGGTAGTAGTCCCGCTCGGCCTCGGGGATCTCCGCCGGCGGGCGGGTGTCCCCGGCCGCCTTCGGCACCCAGATCCGGCCGTCGTTGCGCAGCGACTCGCTCATCAGGGTGAGCTTCGACTGGTGGTCGCCGGAGCGCGGGATGCAGGTCGGGTGGATCTGCGTGAAGCACGGGTTGCCGAACCACGCGCCGCGCCGGTGCGCCCGCCAGACGGCGGTGGCGTTGGAGTTCTTGGCGTTGGTCGACAGGTGGAAGACGTTGCCGTACCCGCCGGTCGCCAGCACCACCGCGTCCGCCAGGTGGGTGGACACCTCCCCGGTCACCAGGTCCCGGGCGACGATGCCGCGGGCCCGGCCGTCGACGACGACCAGGTCGAGCATCTCGGTGCGCGGGTGCATCTCCACCCCGCCGGCCGCGATCTGGCGCGACAGCGCCTGGTAGGCACCGAGCAGCAGTTGCTGGCCGGTCTGCCCGCGGGCGTAGAAGGTGCGCTGCACCTGGACGCCGCCGAACGAGCGGGTGTCCAGCAGCCCGCCGTACTCCCGGGCGAACGGCACGCCCTGTGCCACGCACTGGTCGATGATCTCCACCGAGATCTGCGCCAGCCGGTGCACGTTGGACTCCCGCGCCCGGAAGTCGCCGCCCTTGACGGTGTCGTAGAACAGCCGCCGCACGCTGTCGCCGTCGTTGCGGTAGTTCTTCGCCGCGTTGATGCCGCCCTGCGCGGCGATCGAGTGCGCCCTGCGCGGTGAGTCCTGGAAGCAGAACTGCACCACCCGGTAGCCCTGCTCGGCGAGGGTCGCACCGGCCGCGCCGCCGGCGAGACCGGTGCCGACCACGATCACGGTGTGCCGGCGGCGGTTCGCCGGGTTCACCAGCTTCGCCTCGAACCGTCGCTGGTCCCAGCGCTGTTCGATCGGCCCGGCGGGTGCCTTGGTGTCGGCGACCGGCGCGCCGAGGGCGTAGTCGAGGTACGGGGTCACTTCACCGCTCCGATCATCACGGCCACCGGCACGGCGAGGAAGCCGGCCGTCAGCACCAGCGCCAGCACGTTCGCGGTCGCCTTCAACACCCGGTCCCGGCGTGCGTTGTTGACGCCCAGGGTCTGCGCGGCGCTCCAGAAGCCGTGCCGCACGTGCAGCCCGACCGCGAGCATCGCGACGACGTAGATCCCGCCGCCGTACCAGGTCGAGAAGGACGCGACCACGTTCTGGTACGGGTGGCCCTCCTCCGCCCGCGGGTTCACGGTCAGCGTGGTCAGGTCGAGGATGTGCCAGACGATGAACAGCGCCAGGATCACCCCGCCCCAGCGCATCGTCCGCGTCGCGTAGCTGGACCGGGCCCGCCGCCGCGCGTACTTCTGCGGGCGCGCCGCGAGGTCGCGCCGGCTCAACTGGTACGCGGCGACGCCGTGCGCCACCACGGAGACCAGCAGCACCACCCGGGCGATCCACAGGAACCAGGCGTGTCCGAGGAAGGGCTGCCCGATCGTGCGCAGCCACGCGGCGTAGCCGTTGAGGTCGTCCGGCCCGAAGAAGATCTTCAGATTGCCGAGCATGTGCGCCACCAGGTACAGCAGCATCACCGCGCCGGAGGCGGCCATCACCGCCTTCTTGCCGATCGTCGAACCCCACAGCACCGCCAGGGCGTGCCGCGGCCGACGCGTTCCAGTCGCCAGAGCCATGCGCTCCACGCTAGGAAAGGCACCTACCCGCCGTCCAAGACATGAAAAGGCTCGTCACCATAGGATATGGCTATGATCGAGAGGGGCGCGGGGAACTGCGCAGTCCGGGGGTGGCTCACCGTACGAATCCGGGCCGACCCCTGGTTCGCGCAGTGACCCGCAGCCCAATTGCGCAGTCCTCCCCCGGCCTTCGGCCGGGAGGTGCCCCCACACGCCCCTGATTGCGCTCACGTCTCACCCCAAGGCCGTCACCGTGCAACTCCAGCAGCTCCGCTACTTCACCGCCGTCGCCGAGCTCGGCAACTTCACCCGGGCCGCCGAGCGGCTGCACGTCGCTCAGCCCTCGCTCTCCCAGCAGATCAAGGCGCTGGAGCGGGAGTTGGGCGCCGAGCTGCTGCACCGCAGCCGCGGCGCCACCACCCCCACGGACGCCGGTGAGGCCCTGCTGCCGCTGGCCCGCCGCATCCTCGCCGACACCGACAGCGCCCGGCTCGCCGTCCAGGAGACGGTGCAGCTGCGCCGCGGCCGGGTCCGCCTCGGTGCGCCGCCGAGCCTGTGCGTCAGCCTGCTGCCGGACGTGCTCGGCGCCTTCCGTGCCCGCTTCCCCGGTGTCGACCTGCAGGTCAGCGAGGGCGGCTCGGGCGACCTGGTCGCGGCCCTGGACGCGGGCGAGCTGGACCTCGCCCTGATCGTCTCGCCGAGCCCGGGAGGCGCCCTGCCGGGTCTGGACGTCACCCCGCTGCTGCACGAGGACCTGGTCCTGGTGTCCGCCGAGCCGCTGCCCGAACAGGCCGTCCCGGTAGGGGAGTTGCGGGACCGCCCGCTGGTGATGTTCCGGCCGGGCTACGCGCTGCGCGACGCCACCCTGGCGGCCTGCCGGGAGGCCGGTTTCGAGCCCCGGTTCGCCGTCGAGGGCGGCGAGATGGACGCCGTGCTCGGCTTCGTCCGGGCCGGCCTCGGCCCGGCCGTGGTGCCCGCCATGGTCGCCGCCCGTTCCGGCCTGCCGACCACCCGGTTCACCGGCGCCGGTCTCGGCCGGACGATCTCGCTCGCCCACGGCCGGGACATCCCGCTCGGCCGGGCCGCCGACCGGATGCGCGCCACCGTCGCCGAACGGCTGGCCGCACAGGCACGGCGCGGCGAGCTGCCGGAGGGTACCCGGCTGCTCGCCGCGCCGTGAAGGGCGGCAGGTGGCGCTCAGCAGATCCGCGGCAGCTGCTCGCCGACCGGCAGGTCGACCACCCGGGTGCCGCCGAGCGCGGTCCGGGCCACCACCATGCCGGGGTGGTCGGTGACGCACTCGCCGATCACCGCCGCGCCCGCACCGTACGGGTGCGCCCGCATCGCCTCCAGGACGGCGTCCGCGTGCTGCCGCGGCACGAACGCGACGAGCTTGCCCTCGTTGGCGACGTACAGCGGGTCGAGGCCGAGGATCGCGCAGGCGTTGGCGACCTCCGGCGGCACCGGGATGCTCCGCTCCCGGACGACCACACCGACCCCGGCGGCCGCGGCGATCTCGTTGAGCGAGGCGCCGAGGCCCCCGCGGGTGGGGTCGCGCAGCACGTGCAGGTCCGGGGTGACGGCGAGCATCGCCTGCACCAGCCCGCCGAGCGGGGCGCAGTCGCTCTGCACGTCCACGCCGAACTCCAGGCCCTCGCGCACGCTCATCACGGCGACGCCGTGCAGCCCGATCGGCCCGCTGACGATCACCACGTCGCCGGGTTCGGCACGCTGCGGCCGCAGGTCGACCCCGGCCGGGATCAGTCCGATGCCCGCGGTGTTGAGGTAGATCCCGTCGCCGCGGCCGGCCTCGACGACCTTGGTGTCGCCGGTGGCCACCTCGACCCCGGCGGCCCGTGCCGCCGCGCCGAGCGCCTGCGCGACCCGGGCCACCTGGGCCGTCTCGACGCCCTCCTCCAGGATGAACCCGCAGGACAGATAGGCGGCCGTGGCACCGCTCATCGCCAGGTCGTTGACGGTGCCGTTGACGGCCAGGTCGCCGATGCTGCCGCCGGGGAAGAACAGCGGCCGCACCACGTAGGAGTCGGTGGAGAAGGCGAGCCGCACCCCGCCGAGGGTGACGGCGGCGGAGTCGCCGAGCGCGGCCAGCACCGGGCCGCCGAAGGCGGGCGCGAAGACGTGCTCGACGAGTTCGGCGGAGAGCGCCCCGCCGCCGCCGTGGCCCATCACCACCCGCGGGTGGTCGCGCAGCGGCAGCGGGCAGCTCCAGTTGGAGAAGTCGGGGGCGGCGAGGGTGTCGGTGTCAGGCAACGGGGCTCGCCTCCAGCGGGGTGGCGGGTGCGGCGGGCGCACCCAGGCGGCGGTACAGGTAGTAGGCGGCGCAGGCGCCCTCGCTGGAGACCATGGTCGCGCCCAGCGGGTTGCGCGGTGTGCAGACGGTGCCGAAGGCCTCGCACTCGTGCGGCTTGAGCAGTCCCTGCAGCACCTCGCCGGCCCGGCAGGCGGCCGGCTCGCAGGTGTTGACGTCGCCGACGTCGAAGCGGTGCTCGGCGTCGAACTCGCGGTAGCGGGACGAGAGCCGCCAGCCGCTCTGCGGGATGGTGCCGATGCCGCGCCAGGCGCGGTCGGTGGTCTCGAAGACGTCGGCGAGCATCGCCTGCGCCGCCGGGTTGCCCTCGTCGCGCACCGCCCGCGGATAGGCGTTGTCCACCGTGTGCTCGCCGCGCTCCAGTTGGCGCACGGTGCGGCGGATGCCCTCCAGGATGTCCAGCGGCTCGAAGCCGGTGACCACGATCGGCACCTCGAACCGCTCGGCGAGCTCCGGGTACTCGGCGGTGCCCATCACCGAGCAGACGTGCCCGGCGGCGAGGAAGCCCTGCACCCGGCAGTCCGGCGACTGCATGATCGCCTCGATCGCCGGGGGCACCCGGACGTGCGAGACCAGCAGGCTGAAGTTGCGGATCCCGCGCTTCTTCGCCTGGTACACCGTCATGGCGTTGGGCGGGGCGGTGGTCTCGAAGCCGATGCCGAAGAACACCACCTGCTTGTCCGGGTTCTGCTCGGCGATCCGCAGCGCGTCCAGCGGGGAGTAGACCACCCGCACGTCGCCGCCCTCGCTGCGGACCCGGAACAGGTCCTTGTCCGTGCCCGGCACCCGCAGCATGTCGCCGAAGGAGCAGAAGACCACGTCGGGGCGGGAGGCGATCTCCAGCGCCTTGTCGATCACCTCCAGCGGGGTGACGCACACCGGGCAGCCCGGTCCGTGGATCAACTCCACTTCCTCCGGGAGCAGTTGGTCGATGCCGTGCCGGATGATGGTGTGCGTCTGGCCGCCGCAGACCTCCATCAGCGCCCAGGGCCGGGTGACGGTGGCCCGGATGTCGTCGAGCAGCCGCCGGGCCAGCTCGGGATTCTGGAACTCCTCCAGGTACTTCACTTGGTCTCCGCCTCCTTCGGGGCGCCCGCGGCCGCCTCCCACGGGTCGCCGAACTCCTCCTGCAGCAGCCCGAGTTCCTCGAACAGCTCAAGGGTCCGGCGGGCCGACTCCTCGTCCAGGCGCTGCAGCGCGAACCCGACGTGCACGATCGCGTACTCACCGACCGCCAGGTCGGGCAGGTACTCCAGGCACACGTCCTTCACCACGCCGCCGAAGTCCACGACGGCCATCCGGGTGCCGTCGCGCTCCTCGATCTCCATCACCCTGCCGGGCACCGCCAGGCACATCGGCTGCTCCCTCGTTCGTCCTCCGGGGGCGGGTGCGCCCCCGCCGTTCAGCTGCCGGTCCGGCCGGCCACCACGAGCTGGCCGAGGGCCAGACCGCCGTCGTTGGGCGGCACCAGCCGGTGCCGCAGTACGGTGAAGCCGGCCGCCCGCAGCCGGTGCAGGCACTCCTCGGTGAGCAGCGCGTTGCCGAACACCCCGCCGGTGAGCGCCGCCGTGCCGAGTCCGGTCCGCTCCCGCGCCGCCAGGCACCACCGTTCCACCAGGGCGGCCACCGCACCGTGGAAGCGCCGGGCGACCACCGCGGCGCGCACGCCCGCCGCCAGGTCGGCGACCACCGCGGCCAGCACCGGGCCGGGATCGGCCACCGACACGCCGGCCTCGTCCCGCATGCCGAAGGCGTACGGCTCGCCGGAGTCCTCGGCGTCCAGCGCGGCGGCCTCCAACTCCACGGCCGCCTGGGCCTCGTAGCCGGCCCGGTGGCAGACCCCGGCGAGCGAGGAGACGGCGTCGAACAGCCGTCCCATGCTGGAGGTCGGCACGCAGTTCAGGCCGCGCGCCAACTGCTGTCGCAGCACCGGGAGTTCGTCCGCGGGGCAGGCCGCGGTGCAGGGCAGTCCGGGCTCCCAGGGCAGGCCGGCCGCGTACAGGTGGGCGAGCGCCATCCGGTACGGGCGTTCCACCGCGGCGTCCCCGCCGGGCAGCGGCACGTGGCCGAGCCGGCCGAAGCGGTCGAAGCCGTCGTAGTCGGCGAGCAGCACCTCGCCGCCCCAGACCGTGCCGTCCTCGCCGTAGCCGGTGCCGTCGAAGGCGATGCCGATGACCCGCCCGGTGCCGTCCAGGCCGTGCTCGGCCATCGCCGAGGCGATGTGCGCGTGGTGGTGCTGCACGGTGTGGACCTCGCGCCCGCGGGCCTGCCGCCGGGCCCACTGCGCGGAGCGGTAGCGCGGGTGCCGGTCGGCGGCCAGCAGCTCCGGGCGGACCCCGGTGACGGCCGCCAACTGGGCGACCGCGCGGCCGAATCCGGCGAGGGTCGCCAGGTCGTCCATGTCGCCGACGTGCCCGGAGGGCCAGGCGGTGCGCCCCTCGGCCAGCGCGAAGGTGTTCTTGAGGTCCCCACCGACGGCGAGCACCGGGCGGACGTCCACCGGCAGCGGCACCGGCAGCGGCGCGTAGCCGCGCGAGCGGCGCACCGGCAGCACCTCGCCGTCCACCACCCGCACCACCGAGTCGTCGCAGGGCACGTGGATCGGCCGGTCGTGCGCCAGCCAGCCGTCCACCAGCGGGGCGAGGCGGTCCAGCGCCTCGGCGTCGTCGGTGACGATCGGCTCGCCGGACAGGTTGCCGCTGGTCATCACCAGCATCCGCGGCCCGTCCGGGTCGCCGGGCAGGCCGAGCAGCAGCCGGTGCAGCGGGGTGTACGGCAGCATCACGCCGAGGTCGGGGCAGCGCGGGGCGACGCCCTCGGCGATCCCGGGGGCGCCGGGCCGGCGGCGCAGCAGCACGATCGGCCGGGCGGCGGACTCCAGGGCGGCCCGTTCGGCCTCCCCGACCCGGGCCAGGGCGGCCGCCTCGGTGGCCGAACCGGCCATCACGGCGAAGGGCTTGTCGCCGCGGCGCTTGCGCCTCCGCAGTTCGGCCACCGCGGCGGCACTGCCCGCGTCGCAGACCAGGTGGTAGCCGCCGAGGCCCTTGACCGCGAGCACCGCGCCCTCGGCGAGCAGCCGGCGGGCGTCCTCCGACGCGGCCGCTCCGCGCAGCCCGGCCCGCCCGGGCACGGTGAGCGAGAGCTCGGGCCCGCAGGCGTGGCAGCAGATCGGCTGGGCGTGGAAGCGCCGGTCGGACGGGTCGGTGTACTCGCGCTCGCAGTCCGTGCACATCGGGAAGCCGGCCATGGTGGTGGCGGCCCGGTCGTAGGGCAGCGCGGTGACGATGGTGAACCGCGGCCCGCAGTTGGTGCAGGTGATGAACGGGTGGCGGTGCCGCCGGTCGGCCGGGTCGGCGAGTTCGGCCAGGCAGTCGGCGCAGGTCGCGGTGTCCGGCGGGATGAGGGTGCGGCTGCCGCCGCCGCCCGTGGAGGGCACGATGGCGAAGCCGTCCGCGCCGGTCGCCTCGATCGGCTCGTGCAGCACCGAGGCGACCCGGGCGAGCGGGGGAGCGTCGTCCGCGATCCGCCGGCAGAACGCCTCGACGGCGTCCGGCAGGCCCTCGACCTCGGCGAGCACGCCCTCGCCGGTGTTGGTGACGTGCCCGGCGAGCCGCAGCTCCGCGGCGAGCGAGTGCACGAACGGGCGGAAGCCCACGCCCTGGACGATCCCGCCGACCCGGACCAGTCGCCGTTCGACGGCGGGAGCCTGCGGCGCGGCGGTCACGAGGCGGCCGGCGGCAGCGCCGGTTCCCGGTGCGGGTGGCCGTGCCCGTGCTCGTGGCCGTGGCCGTGGCCGTGGTCGGGTCCCGTCCCGGGAGCGTGGTCGTGGTCGGGCTGCGCGGCCGGCGGACCGTGATGGTGCCCGGCGCTCGGCACGCCCATCACCGGCCGGTGCACGGGAGCGCCCTCCAGCACGGCGGTGGCCCGGTCGAGCAGCAGTCCGACGCCCTGCCCGGTGCGCGCCGAGGTGAACAGCACCTCCACGCCCGGGTTGACCCGCTCGACGTGCGCGAGGAAGGCCCGCCGGTCGAAGTCCACGGCCGCGGCCAGGTCCGCCTTGGTCACCACCACGAGGTTCGCCAGCCCGAACGCCGTCGGGTACTTCAGCGGCTTGTCCTCGCCCTCGGTCACCGAGGCCAGCGCCACCCGCAGGCTCTCCCCGAGGTCGTACGAGGCCGGGCAGACCAGGTTGCCGACGTTCTCCACGAACAGCAGCCGGGTGTCCGCGGGCAGCCAGCCGTCCAGGTGGCGGGCCAGCATCGCCGCCTCCAGGTGGCAGAGCCCGTCGGTGAGCACCTGCTTGACCGGGGCGCCCGAACGGGCGAGACGCAGCGCGTCGTTCTCGGTGGCGAGGTCGGCGGTGAGCGCGGCGGAGGCCGTCCCGCGCTGCCCGGCGAGCACCAACTCGGCCTCCAGCAGGGCGGTCTTGCCGCTGCCGGGGCTGGAGAGCATGTTCACCGCGACGGTGCCGCGGGCGGCGAGCGCCTCGCGCAGCTCCCGGGCGGCGTCCTCGTTGCGGGCCAGCACGGCCTGCTGGAGGTCGACAACTCGGCACATGGCGTCAGCCTTCCTGGTCGGCGTACGCCGGACGGTCCGCCCAGCGGACGCTGCGGATCTGCAGCTCCCGCCCGGTCAGCAGCTCGGTGGCCGCGCCGTCGCCGCAGCCGGGACAGGTGAGTTCGGGCGGCATCCCGACCGCCCAGCCGGTGCCGCAGGCGCCGCACCGGGCCTGCGCCGGCACCGGTTCGGTGATCAGCTCGGCGCCCTCCAGGACCGTTCCGGAGCAGGCGAGTTCGAAGCAGAAGTGCAGCGAGTCCGGGACCACGCCGGCCAGTTCGCCGACCTGCAGCAGCACCGACTCGACGCGGTCGGCGCCCTCGGGGACGGCCTGCACCACCTGGTCCACCACGGCCATGGCGATCGACATCTCGTGCATCGGCACCCCGCTTTGCGCCTGGAGGCGGTGACCGGACGGTCGGGGACCATTACAGGCCGCGACCCCGGGGTGCGGGGTGCGCCGCGCCGTGGACGCGGCGCCCGCTACGCCATTCGCAGCACCGCCCGCGGTCACATCTGCCGGATCTTCAGGTACCGCTTGAGGTCCGGCAGGCTCTGCACGAAGACCGCCACGGCGGCGGCGCTGAGCAGGACGATCAGGAACTTGCGCATGAGGGTGCCTCTCTGTCGGTGGTACGGCTTCGGTCGGACGGTGCGGCGGCGGCGCCCGGATCGGCGGGGCCGCCGTCCAGCAGCCGGAGGATCACGTCGACGGCCTCGTCGACGGCCGCGGCGACCGGGGCGCTGAGCCCCATGCCCTCCTCGACCGTCTCCGGCTCGCAGCCGACCACGAACACCTGCCGCGGCGGGCTGCCGCCGGTGCCGGCGGCGAGCGTGGCGAGCAGCGACAGCACCGCGTCCGGGCCCATCCGGTGGCCGTCCAGCGCGGGTGCCTGCGGTTCGACCGCCCCGGGCGCGGGCGCCTCCAGCAGGTACACCGTGCCGGGCGTGCCGCCGCGCTCGGTGGCGTCCACCAGGACGAGCGTGTCGTAGCCGTCCAGCAGTTGGTACGCGAGGTGCACGCCGCGCACCCCGATGTCGGCCGCCTCGACGCCCTCGGGCAGCCGCCGCCCGGTCAGCCGGCGGACGGCCTCGACGCCGAAGCCGTCGTCGCCGAGGAAGACGTTGCCGACCCCGGCGACCAGGACCCGGGGGGCCGGCCCGCTGCCTTCCGTCACGTCTCCTCCACCGGGGCGAGTTCGTCGGGCTGGAAGTACAGGAAGCGGCCCTGGGCGCGCCACAGGTCGGCGCCCGGGTCGCCGTCGACGGTGACCGCGACGTGCACCGCGCCGTCCACGTCCTGTAGGACGGCCTCGACCAGGGCGGTGCGGCCCTGCAGGAAGAGGTCCTGGGCGTCGGTGCGGCGCCGGCCGGGGCGCAGCACCACCCGGTCGCCGGCGCCGACCGCCCGGCCGTCGATCTGCACCCGGTCGGTGGCCGGGTCCACCCCGGGGTCGCCGCCCGGGTCCCACCACGGCGTGTCCGGCCGGACCCCGGGGACGTCGGCCCCGGCGGGCGGACCGCCGGTCACCTCGCGCAGCGCCCGGACGGCGCCGTGCAGCCGCTCCATCACCTCCGGGGGCAGCGAGTCCGCCAGGTCGACGGCGGCGCCGGCCCGGTCGTCGGTGCCGCGCGCCTCGCGCTTCTCCTGCTCGGTCAGCGCGGAGGTGCGCAGCGCGAGGATCTCGTCGATCTCGGTGCCGTCGTACAGCGCGCCGGGGCTCTCCGGGGCGACCTGCGGGTGGTCCTCCAGGATGATCGGCGAGGAGAGCACCACGTCGGCGCGGCCGTCGTCGCCGGCGAGCACCGGCCAGGTGCGCAGGTTCCGGCATTCGGCGACGGCGTCCTTCGCCCACTCGGGCGGGTCGGTCATCGAGACGAAGGAGCCGCTGTCCAGGCCGAGCAGCAGGTGCGCGGAGACCAGCGCGTGCGGCAGGGCCTGTTCGCGGCCGTCGCCGGGCCCGGCCGTCCAGGCGGTGGTGTTCTCCACGACGGCGCGCAGCCGGTAGGCGGCGTAGGGGCCGGGCAGCGGCTGCAGCCGGACCCGCAGCACCCCGTCGACCTGGGCGCAGCGGCGGACGGTGCGGCCGACGGTGCGCTCGCCGTCGCGGACGGCCTCGATCTCGGTGCGGGCCGGGCAGTGGACGGGCACCAGGACCTCGCCGGCGAGCAGCTCTTCGACGGTGGCGGACATCTCCACGCGTTCCTCGGCGCCCTCGTCCCAGGCGGTGAGCACCCGGTCGGAGAGTTCCAGCGCCTCGGTGTCCTCGTGGCCGCCGTCCTCGCGCAGCCGCTGCACGGTGCGGCGCTGGACGCGCAGGAAGCGCAGTTCGGCCGTCAGGGTGGCGCCGCGGCGCGGCTCCACGAGCAGTTCGGTGTGCTGGTCCGGGTGCTCGCCGGCACCCTCGCCGTAGCCCGGCGGCACCAGCACGCCGAACTGCCAGCGCAGCCGGTTCTTCGCGGAGGACGCCCGGTACGGGTAGAGCACGTAGCCCTCGAACAGCACGGCGTCGGCGATCTGCCGGGCGCCGGCGAACCGCTCGGCGGCGGGGCGGACGGCGGTCATCGCGCACCCTCCCGGGCCAGGGCGGGCTCCTCGGCGGGTCCGCGGGCGGGGGCCGGCCCGTCGGCGGCCGCCAGCAGCGCGCGCACGGTGGCCTCCCAGGAGGGCAGGCCGTGCCGGGAGCGGTAGGCGAGCAGCTCGTCCATGGCGTCCTTGGGCAGCCGCAGCCAGCCGCAGCCGGGGAAGTGCTGCTCCATCATCTCCCGCCACACCCGCACCGGGAGCTTCACCCGGGTCTCCTTGTGCCAGGGCACGGGCTGCACGCCGAAGCCGTCCTCGCCGGTGAAGACCGTGCCGGAGAACAGCATCAGCAGCGGCACGTCGCCGTCCTCCAGCGAGGCGAGGTAGCGGGTCGCGGCGATGTCCAGGTCGTAGGTGCACGGCACGGGCAGCTCCACGTCGGTGCTGCCGGTGAAGCCCGGTACCAGCAGCGGGACCTGCGCGAACTGGACGGGGTTGAGGCTGGTGCCCCAGCGGGACCGTTCGCCGAACAGGTCGCCGAGCCGCTCGGCCTCGCCGTCGCCGTAGCCGCGCCGGGCCGGCTCGATGCGCAGTTGGCAGCGGAGCGCCAGGGCGTGCACCCGGGCGCCGGCGGAGCCGATCCGCAGCCGGAAGAGCAGGGTCGGCCCGGCGGCGTACCGGTCGCCCTGCACCCCGGTGCAGTCGAAGGTCAGGTCACAGGTCGTCACGCGGTGTCCTCGGTCAGGGGCCGGGCGAGGCCGGCGAGGCGGTCGAAGAAGCCCTCCAGCTCGGCGCGGGCGGTCTGGCCGCCGTCGAAGCCCTGCCAGTGCAGCCGCATCCGCCCGACCAGCTCGTAGCAGGCGTCGACCGGCACCAGGTGGCAGGTCGTCACGCCGCCCGCGCGGCGCAGCAGCAGCGCCTCGACGTCCGGTTCCAGCAGGGCCGCGAGCCGGGTGCGGTCGAGCACGGTCTGCCAGGTGCTCGGGTCGAGCTCGCTCTCGGCGGGGCCGGCGGGGCTGGGGTAGAGCGCGACCAGCCGGTCCAGTGCGGAGTTGCGGAGGAAGAAGACGGTGGAGACCGGGATCTGCAGCGCCTCCCAGTCCGCGTCGTCCACGCCGTGTGCCGGGTCGACCAGGTAGCGGCGGGGCACGCCGCGGTAGCGGCCGCCGGCCGCCCCCGGGCGGTCGAAGAGCATGGCGCACGCCGGGCAGGCGCAGGCCAGCGCGCGCTGCGCGGTGTCGGCGAGGTGCCGGTGCTCGGGTGCCAGCGCGGTGCCGCAGAAGGCGCAGCGCTCCGGACGGGGCGCCGCGGGTGCGCGCAGCCGGCGCAGCACCGCGGCGCCCGCCCCCGGGGCGTCGGTCGGGGACGTGGTCATCCGGCGTCCGCCCCCACCGGCGGCCGGCGGCCGATCTGCAGCAGCGCGGGCTGCGGGGCCGCCTTCTCCAGCCGGATGTCCGTCACCTCGGGCGCGTAGCAGGCGAACGCCGTCTCCAGGTCGCGCCGGAGCGCGTCCTCGCCGCCGCAGCCGCAGCCGCCGGGGGCGGTGCGGAGCCGGACCGACCCGGCCTCCGCGGCGTACCCGATCAGCTCGGCCGGGCGGCCCGGCAGCGAGCGCAGCGCCCGCCGGATCCGCTGCTGGACGTTCTCCGGGTGGAGGTCGTGCAGCACCAGCAGCCCGGAGACCACCTGGTCGTCGAGCAGGGCGGCGGGCAGCGGGGCCGTCCCGTCCGCGCCGAGCAGGGCGACGATCCGGGCGAGGCCCTCGCCGTAGAACGCCATCAGCTCGCGGACGAGGTCCTCGGCCGCGGGGACGGCCGCCCCGTCCTCCTCGCCGGCCAGCCGGTCCAGGACCTCCTGGACCCGCCGGCCGGCCGTCTCCGCGGTCATCAGGCCAGTCCGCTCAGGCCGGTGGGGACGTGCATCTTCTGCACCGTGCGGCCGTCGCCGACGTACATGTGCACGCCGCAGGGCAGGCACGGGTCGAAGCTGCGCACGGCCCGCATGATGTCGATGCCCTTGAAGTTCTCCGGGGAGTTCTCCTCGAAGATCGGCGTGTTCTGCACCGCGTCCTCGTACGGGCCGGGGGTGCCGTAGCTGTCGCGGACGCTGGCGTTCCACGGGGTCGGCGGGTACGGGTGATAGTTGGCGATCTTGCCGTCGCGGATCACCATGTGGTGCGAGAGGACGCCGCGGACGGCCTCGGTGAAGCCGCAGCCGATCGACTCGTCCGGCACCTCGAACTTCTCCCAGGTCTGGGTGCGCCCGGCGCGGACCTCGTCCAGGGCCTTCTCGGCGAAGTGCAGGGCGCAGGCGGCGGCGTAGGCCTGGAAGTAGGTGCGGGCGCGGTTGCGCTCCAGCGCGTTGGACCACTGCGGGATCTTCCACTCGAAGGTGGTCTCCGGCTTGGTCATGGTCTTCGGCAGGTTGATGACGACGCTGTGGCCGGTGGCCTTCACGTAGCCGATGTCGACCAGACCGGAGAGCGCGGTGGACCACAGGCGGGCGATCGGGCCGCCGCCGGTGTCCAGGGCGAGGTGGTCCTTGCCGTCGAACCAGCGCGGCGACATCACCCAGCTGTACTTGTCGTCGAAGTTCCGCTTCTGCGGCTGGGGGATGGTGTGCTGGTTCCACGGGTGCCGCGGGTCGACCGGGTTGCCGAGCGGGTCGTGGGTGACGAAGAGCTCCTGTCCCTCCCAGTCCTGGTAGTAGGAGCTGCCGAGCAGGATCCGGATGCCCAGGTTGATCTGGGTGAGGTCGTTGGTGACGAGCTTCCCGTCGACGACCACGCCCGGGGTGACGAACATCCGCCGGCCCCAGTCCGTCATGTTGCGGTACGTGAAGTCGCAGTGGTCCGGGTCGTTGAGGCTGCCCCAGCAGCCGAGCAGGATGCGGCGGCGGCCGACCTCCTCGTAGCCGGGCAGGGCCTCGTAGAAGAAGTCGAAGAGGTCGTCGTGGAGCGGGACGACGCGCTTCATGAACTCCACGTAGCGCATCAGCCGGCTGAGGTAGTCGGTGAAGAGCTGCACGCTGGCGACCGTGCCGACGCCGCCCGGGTAGAGCGTGGAGGGGTGCACGTGGCGGCCCTCCATCAGGCAGAACATCTCCCGGGTGTAGCGGCTGACCTGCAGCGCCTCGCGGTAGAACTCGCCCTCGATGGGGTTGAGCGAGCGCATGATGTCGGCGATCGTCCTGTACCCGTGCTCGGCGGCGTGCGGCGCCTCGGTGCGTTCGGCGCGCTCCAGCACGCCCGGGTTGGTCTCGCGGACCATCTTCTCGCAGTAGTCGACCCCGACCAGGTTCTCCTGGAAGATGTTGTGGTCGAACATGTACTCGGCGGCCTCGCCGAGGTTGATGATCCACTCGCCCAGGTGCGGGGGCTTCACCCCGTACGCCATGTTCTGCGTGTAGACCGAACAGGTGGCGTGGTTGTCGCCGCAGATGCCGCAGATCCGGCTGGTGATGAAGTGCGCGTCGCGCGGGTCCTTGCCGCGCATGAAGACGCTGTAGCCGCGGAAGACCGACGAGGTGCTGTAGCACTCCGCGACCTTCTTCTGCTTGAAATCGATCTTCGTGTGGATGCCCAGGCTGCCCACGATCCGGGTGATCGGGTCCCAGGACATCTCCATCAGGCCGTCGCCGGTCGGCTTCGCTGTCGTCGCCATCGGGAGTGTGTGCCCTTCGTCGTTGCGTCCGGGGTCGGTCACCAGGGGGTGCGGTAACCGGTGGTCAGCTTGCGGCCGGTGCGCCGCCACTTGGGCTCCTTGTCCACCGTCTTCGCGGTGATGGAGCGCAGGCTGCGGATCACGACACCGTAGGCCTCGCTGGCGGTGGCGGAGACCCGGGCACCCGGGGGCTCGTCCATGAAGGGCATGAACTTGTCCGGGAAGCCGGGCATGGTGCAGGCGATGCAGACGCCGCCCACGTTCGGGCAGCCGCCGACGCCGTTGATCCAGCCGCGCTTGGGCACGTTGCACTTGACGACCGGGCCCCAGCAGCCGAGCTTGACCAGGCACTCCGGCTCGCCGTACGCCTCCGCGAACTGGCCCTGCTCGTAGTAGCCGCCGCGGTCGCAGCCCTCGTGGACGGTCGCGCCGAACAGCCAGGTCGGCCGCAGCTTGTCGTCCAGCGGGATCATCGGGGCCGCACCGGTCAGCTGGTAGAGCAGGTAGGTCAGCGTCTCGGAGAAGTTGTCCGGCTGGATCGGGCAGCCCGGCACGCAGACGACCGGCAGGCCGGCCTTGGACGTCCAGTCCCAGCCCAGGTAGTCGGGCACGCCCATGGCGCCGGTCGGATTGCCCGCCATGGCGTGGATTCCGCCGTACGTGGCACAGGTGCCGATCGCGACCACGGCGGTGGCCTTGGGGGCGAGCCGGTCGAGCCACTCGCTGGTGGTGATCGGCTGGCCGGTCTCCGGGTCGTCGCCGAAGCCGCACCAGTAGCCCTCCGACTTGATGGACTCGTTCGGGATCGAGCCCTCCACCACCAGCACGAACGGCTCCAGTTCGCCGCGTTCGGCCTTGAAGAACCACTCGACGAAGTTGTCCGCGCCCTGCACCGGGCCGCACTCGAAGTCGATCAGCGGCCAGTGCACCGCGACCTCGGGCAGGCCCGGCAGGGCGCCGGTGACGATCTCCTCGATGCTGGGCTGCATCGCGGCGGTCAGCGACACGGAGTCGCCGTCACAGCTCAGACCGGCGTTGATCCAGAGGATGTGCACCGGCGGCTGCTTGCCCTCCGGTGGCGTGCCCCGGCCGGCGGCCTGGGCGTCGGTAGCCGTAGCACCCATGTGGATGCCTCCTAGAAACGGGGATGAGACCGGACAAAACGGACTCAACGCTCTTCATAGCAGCGTCCGCACTCCACCGCCCGGGCGAACGGCCGACGGGGTCGCTCGAACGGGCTCAGCCCGTCGTGGGCGCCGGGCCCTTGTGCCGCCGCACCACCCGGCATACGGTGTGTTCCGCCCCATCGAACGCAGCGTTTGATCCGGGGTCGGACACGCCTGCCGAACCGGGGACCCCATGACCGACCAGAGCACCGGTACCACCGCGGAGGCCGACGCCCGCGCCCTCGGCGCCCGCATCCGCGGCTACCGGGAGGCCCGAGCCCTGTCGCTGCGCGCCCTCGGCGAGGCGGCCGGTGCCAGCCCCGGCTTCCTCAGCCAGGTCGAACGCGGCCTCGCCGGCGCCAGCATCGGCATGCTCCGCCGGATCGCCGACGCCCTCGGCCTCACCATGGCCGACCTCTTCGACCACTCCGCACCTGCCGGACCCCGGGTCGTCCGCCGCGAGCTCCGCCCCGCGCTGCCCACCGCGCCCGGCACCCGCAAGTACCTGGTCTCCCAGCGGCCGCTCGCCCATCTGGAGGTGTACGCGGGCGAGTTCGACCCCGGCTCCTCCACCGGCGAGGAGGCCTACACGCACGGCGACTCCCAGGAGATCCTGCTCGTCCTCGCCGGCACCGTGACCGTCGAACTCGACGGCCACCCGTACACCCTCGACGCCGGCGACAGCCTCGACTACCGCACCGCCGTCCCGCACCGGGTCGCCAACCGCTCCGACGCCCCCGCCGAAGTGCTCTGGATCGTCAGCCCGCCCACCCCCGACTGACGGCGCCCCACCCCCGAGCCCCCGCACCCCCGCCGGAACGACCCCCAGGCAGTGACCATGAGCCCCGCACCGCCCGCCGGCCCCGCCCGCACCAACGGCCACGTCTCCCACTGGTACGCCGCGGACGGCCTGCCCGCCCCGCGGCCCGCCCTCGACGGCGACCTCGATGTCGACGTCGCCCTCGTCGGCGGCGGCTACACCGCCCTCTGGACGGCCTACTACCTCAAGAAGGCCGAACCCGCGCTGCGGATCGCCGTGCTGGAGAAGGAGTTCGCCGGCTTCGGCGCCTCCGGCCGCAACGGCGGCTGGCTCACCGCCGCCCTGCCCGGCCAGTTCCGCCGCTACGCCGCCGCGCACGGCCGGCCCGCCGCCGTCGCCATGCAGCGGGCCATGTTCGCCACGGTCGACGAGGTGGTCGCCGTCGCCGCGGAGGAGGGCATCGAGGCCGACGTCCGCAAGGACGGCGAACTGCACGTCGCCGTCGGCGCCGTCCAGGAACAGCGGATGCTCGCCCACCTGCCCGAACTGCGCGAGGAGGGCTGGGGCGAGGAGGACATGCTCCGGCTCGGCCCCGGCGAACTCGCCGATCGCGTCAGGGTCGCCGGTGCCCGCGGCGCGCTCTGGACCCCGCACTGCGCCCGGATCCACCCGGCCAGGCTCGTCCGCGGCCTCGCCGCCACGGTCGAGAGGCTCGGCGTCACCGTGCACGAGGGCACCGAGGTGCTCGACATCCGCCCCGGCGCGGCCGTCTGCCGCGGGGGCACCGTCAGCGCCCGGCACGTCCTCCGCGCCACCGAGGGCTTCACCGCCGGGCTGCGCGGCCAGCGCCGCACCTGGGTCCCGATGAACAGCAGCATGATCGTCACCGCCCCGCTCGACCGGGCGGTCCGGGACGAGATCGGCTGGCACGGCGCCGAAGTGCTCGGCGACGGCGCCCACGCCTACTGCTACGCCCAGCGCACCGCCGACGACCGGATCGCCATCGGCGGCCGCGGGGTGCCGTACCGCTTCGGCTCGCACGTCGACAGCCGGGGCGAGACGCACACCTCGACGCAGCGCCAGCTCGCCGAGCTGCTCGGGCGGTTGTTCCCCGCCGCGGCCGGCGCGCCGATCGACCACGCCTGGTCGGGCGTGCTCGGCGTGCCCCGCGACTGGTGCGCCACCGTCCAGTACGACCCGGCGACCGGGCTCGGCGCGGCCGGCGGCTACGTCGGCCACGGCGTCGCCACCGCCAACCTCGCCGGCCGAACCCTGCGCGACCTCGTCCTCGGACGGGACACCGAGCTCACCCGGCTGCCCTGGGTCGGCCGGAAGGTCCGCGGCTGGGAGCCCGAACCGCTGCGCTGGCTCGGCATCCGCGGCCTGTACGTCGCCTACCGGGCCGCCGACCGCCGGGAGTCCGGCGGCCTCGGCCGCACCTCGCTGATCGCCCACGCCGCCGACCTGCTCGGCGGCCGCTGAGCCGCCGCCGGCCCGGGCCGGTCAGCCCGCCGCGGGCGACCAGAGCGGCTTCAGCTGGGCGATCCAGGTGTCCTTGACGGTGAACCCGACGTGCCCGTACAGGCCGAGCGCACCCGTCGGAGAGTCCGCGTCGACGCCGAGCGAGGCCGTGGCGAACCCCGCCTCGCGGGCCTCCGCCATGGCCTGCACCAGCAGCGCCGAGGCGATGCCGCGCTTGCGGCCCGCCCGCCGGGTGCCGACCAGCGAGACGTACAGGTCGCGCCGGCCGGTCGCCTCGGTGTGCGCCTCGTACTCCTCGCCGAGGACGATGCCGAGGGCCTCGCCGCCGACCGCGTCCTCCGCGACGTCGTAGGCGACGAAGCTCAGACCGGGGCGGAAGGCCGGGCCGGACGTCATGTGCGCCCAGCCCTCCTCGCTCTGCTCCGTCGAGCCCCAGTGGTCGCGGAAGGCCTCGTTGCGGACCAGCCGGGCGTCCTCGGAGCGCTCGGCGGTGAAGCCGCGCACCTCGATCCCGTCCGGGGCCGGGAGGTCCGGCAGCGGCGCGAGCAGGTCCCGCGTCATGCCGTGGAACCAGCGGGCGGCGGTGTAGCCCTGCGCCGCGTACAGCTCGGACGCCGGGGCGTTCCGCGCCAGGCTGGAGCTGTAGAGCGTCAGCGGCCGCTCCGGGTAGCGCTCCAGGTGCAGCGGCAGCGCCGCCTCCTCGGCCCAGGCCAGCAGTGCCGCCCCGACGCCGCGCCCGCGGTACGCCGGGTGGACGCCGCCCAGGTAGTACATCTCGTGCACCGGGTCGGCCTCGGTGCGCGACTTCAGATAGCCGTAACCGATCATCGTCGGGCCGTCGTAGAACGCGACCGAGCCCCGGGCGAAGTCGCAGTACGGGTCGGCGAGGTACTCCCGGAGGTCGTCCACGCCGTGGTGCTCGTCCTCCCGGTCCTCGGCCTCGACGGCGGCCAGCAGCTCCAACCAGGCGTCGAACTGTTCGGCCCCGATCGGCCGCCGGTCGAAAGGTACGTCAGTGCCCATACCGCGGGATTCTGGCCGCCCCTCCCGGGGCGTGGCAAAGGAATTACCGGCCGGGCCGCGGCCTCACCGGGCCGCCGGGCCGTCGCCGTTCGCTGCCGCCGCGCCGGGGCGGGCGGCCAGCTCGTACAGCGCGTCCGTGGTCTCCGGGTGCTGGATCTCGTCGAGGAGGTGGTCCTGCTCCGGGTTGCCCGAGTAGCGGATCGTGGCGACCTGCTCGCTGGCGGCGTCCGCCGCGTCCCTGGGCTGCAGTGCGTTCACCACGGCCTCCTTCCGGTGGCGTCCGGGGTGCCCACGCCACCAGTCTAGGGGCGCACCGCCGCCCGGCGGCGGACCGGCGCGGCGGTGCCGCGGCGGCCCGTGACGGTCCACGGCGGCCCGTGGCCGTGCTGTCGGAAGGGTGTGCGAGAGTCTGCGCATGCTCGAGATCGTGGTGAAGACGGAGAACGGGGAACGGCACGTCAGGGTGCCCGCCGAGGAACTGGCCGGACTGGTCCGGCGGATCGGCGCCGAGGGCGACCGGTACCTGGTGGTGCAGCGGATACCCGACCTGCCCGACGTGTACACCCAGGTCTGGCACAAGACCGGTGGCGACTACCAGCTGGAGCACCGCGACGGCGGCTCGGACCGCCACTTCCAGGCGATGGTCGACGGCCCCGAGGCCGTCATCGCCGCGATGACCGCCTGGGCCCGGCAGGAGTCCGGCTGGGACACCGGCCCGGCGTGGACGCTGCTGGACATGGGCCCCGACCCCGAGGTGCCGCCGCTCGACCTCGACGAGGAGGAACGCGAGGAGCTGGAGTCCTGCGTCCGTGCCGAACTGCTCCGCGGCTACACCACCCGGGCGCGGCTGGCCGAGACCGCCGAGTACCACCTGGTCAGCGGGGACCGCCGGCCCGTCTCCCGCGCGCAGGCGCAGGCGCTGGCCGACCGGATGTGGCGGGAGCGGGTCGCCGAGCAGACCGCCTGGCAGGGCGAGACCCAGCCCGAGCAGCTCACCCGGGCCTTCGCCGCGCTGGAGGAGGCCGGCATCACCGCCCGCGAGGACTTCACCTGCTGCCGCAGCTGCGGCCAGGCCGAGATCGGCGCCGAGGGCGGCCCCGACGCCCGGGGCTTCGTCTACTTCCACACGCAGTGCACCGATTCCGCGGCCGCCGGGCACGGCCTGATGCTGCTCTACGGCGGCTTCGACGGCTCGACCGGGACGACCGCGGCGATCGGCCACGAGGTGGTGGCCGCCCTGGAGGCCGTCGGGCTGCCCGCCCAGTGGGACGGCGACCCCGACCGCGCGATCTCCGTCACCCCGCTCGACTGGCGCCGCCGCCTGGTCGGGTAGGACAGGCCTTCAAGGTACGGGGGATCACCACAGGGGCGCGTGGGGGCACCTCATGGGAACCCATCACATCCGGCGGGTGTGCTCAGTCGGGGACTTCGGCGAGGGTGCGGAAGTCGCGTGCGTGGGAGGCGAGTTCGGCCGGTCCCAGGGTGCTGCCGGGTGTCGTCTCGTCGTAGGTGACGAGCATGCTGCCGTCGGCCCAGATGCACTCGCCGATGCTGCCGTGCTGCGCCGGCAGCATGCCGCAGGCCATCGCGCCGCCCCGCGGGCCGGGATCGACGGTGCGTAGACCGTCCACGGGCACGCCGGACCGGCGGAGGCGGTCGAGGTGCTCGTGCAGGGAGGCCGCGGGGTCGAAGAAGTGCTGGTGGCGGCCGTAGGCGGAGACCCGGTCCGTCAGGCCGTCGCCGTACCTGGCCTCGATCGGTCCGAGACCGCGGGAGACCCCGGTGTGGTAGGCGCCGAGCGGACCGAGCGACCGGGTCACGACGACCGTCGTCGCCTTGACCGTGAGGGTTCCGTCCTGGTGGGCGGGCAGGGAGCGGAACGTCGGCGGGGCGGCGAAGCGGTAGGCGCCCAGGGCGGCGAAGTTCTCCCGGTACGCGCAGCCGAGTCCGGCCGTGGCCAGCAGGACGGCCGTCAGCGCCGTGGCGGCGACGGGCCGCCGCAGCCCGCGGCGACGGCCGGGCCGGTCCGGTGGGTCGGCCGGTCCGTCGGGCCCGGCCTGTCCGTCCGGCTCGTCCTGCGGTGCGTCGGGCACGGTTCCCCCTGGTGTCGGTCGGGTCGTCAGGTGTGGTCGAGCGCACCAGGAGCCCGGGCGCGAGGGCAAGATCGATTGCCCTGATCGCCCATGGTCGTCCGCAATTCTCCGCGCCGGATCGTTACCGACGGACGGACTGTCGGAGGGGTGTGGCACAGTGCCGCGCATGGAGAACGACCTGCACGGCGAGGCCCTGATCGAACGCGTCATCGCCAAGGTGAGCAAGGACGGCTGGGAGACGGCCGACATGCCGGACCTCGACGACGAGCCGGTGCCGCTGCCCGCCGAGACCCTCGCCGCCCTCCGGCTGCCGGACGGCCGGCCGCTGCCGCCGAGCCTGCGGCGCTGGCTGGCCTTCGACTCCTCGTTGCCGGTCGGGCTCGGCTGGTACCCGGAGGCCCTGGCGCCCGACCTCGCGGGCGCCGCGCTCTCGGAGACCGTGGACGAGCTGTACGGCTTCGGCAGCAGCGAGGAGGTGTGGTCGAAGATGTTCGCCGAGTTCGAGCCGCTGCTGCCGGGCCGCTGCCTGCCGCTGGTGGGCGGCTGCGACTCGCGCCGGCTGCTGTACCTCGGCGAGCCGGACTCGGCGGGGGAGTACCCCGTCCTGGTCACCGACATGGACGACCTTCCGTACGTGGCGGTGATGTACCCGGGGCTGGACGTGTACCTCGCCGACGAGGCCGGCCTCCTCGACCTGGACTTCGACACCTACACCGGGCTGATGGACCATCCGGTCTACGGCGCCCGGATGCGGGAGCACGCCGAGCGGACCCGGCTGGGCGCCGAGGGGCTGGAGATCCAGGACCTGTACGCCCCGGAGGCCGACGCGGAGGAGTCCTGACGGTCCGTGGGTGGTGCCCGGCGCCCGCCGGACCCGGCGGGCCATCCCGCGGACCCGCTCCGCAGGTGGGGTGATTCGTGCCGATCTAGCATCGTTCGAGAACGGACTTGGCGCGGCGTCAGGCCGCGCCGGTCCGCACCGCTGCCGTCCCCGGGCAGCGGACCCTTCTCGAAAGGACCCACCGCCGTGCGCGTGCCCACCCCCGCGAGACTCCTCCTGCCGGCGCTGAGCGCCGCCCTGGCCGTGCCGCTGCTGACCGCCGCGCCCTCGGCGCCCGCCGCCCCGGCCGGCTTCGGCGCGGTCGTGCAGTTCAAGAGCGCCAAGTTCGGCACGTGCGTCTACGACACGCCCGGCGGCGGGAACAACTACCGGCTGCAGGACTGCCACGAGGACGACCTGCGGCAGCAGTTCGCCCGCGAGGTGCTCGGCGACGGCTCGGTCGTCTACAAGGGCGTCGCCTCCGGCCAGTGCCTGGACAACAACGGCACCGCCGCCTATGCCCACAACTGCAACACCAGCGGCTACCAGCACTGGTGGGAGAAGAACAAGGCCGGCCCGGTGATCACCCTGCAGAACCAGCAGACCCTGCAGTGCCTGGACACCGACGGCGACTACGTCTACGTCCACGACTGCGGCGAGCTGACCAACCCGAACCAGCGCTGGCAGATCGTCACCCTGGCCTCCTGACGGGGCTCCCACCGGCGCCCGGACCCGCACGCGCCCGCCGTGCGGCCCGGGCGCCGGGATGCGTCCCCGAGCTTTCCCGTGCGTCCCGGTGGTGGCCGGCCGCATCACCCGTTCGGGGGGCCGTGCGCCGGCTCGGGAACAACCGTGATCGCCGCGGGATTGTCCCCGGTGTACGGGACACCGGCCGAAGGGGAGCAACCATGTCCACGCTGACCGTCCGTTACATCGGCGGCCCGACCGCCGTCCTGGAGCTCGGCGGGCTCCGACTGCTCACCGATCCGACCTTCGACGGGCCCGGCTCCCACCCGGTCGGCGCCCGGACGCTCACCAAGACCGCCGGCCCCGGGCTGCCGCTCGCCGAGATCGGGCCGGTGGACGCCGTGCTGCTCTCGCACGACCACCACCCGGACAACCTGGACGCCTCCGGGCGCGAGCTGGTCACCGGTGGCGCGGTGCGGACGGTGCTCTCCACCGGATCCGCGGCCGACCGGCTCGGCGGGGCCGTCCGGGCGCTGCCGAACTGGGAGCACACCGTGCTGGCCCGGCCCGACGGCGGCTCGCTCCGGGTCACCGGCGTGCCCGCCCTGCACGGGCCGCAGGGCAGCGAGCCGCTGGTCGGCGAGGTCACCGGCTTCGTGCTGTCCGGCGGCGGCCTGCCCACCGTCTACGTCAGCGGGGACAACGCCTCGCTGGACATCGTCCGCGAGGTCGCCGACCGGGTCGGCCCGGTCGACGTGGCGCTGCTCTTCGCCGGCGCCGCCCGCACCCCGCTGATCCCGGACGCACCCCTCACCCTCACCAGCGCCCAGGCCGCCGAGGCCGCCGCGATCCTCGGCGCCCGCCGCGTCGTCCCGCTGCACTTCGAGCACTGGACGCACTTCACCGAGGACGGCGACTCGCTCGCCAAGGCCTTCGACGCGGCCGGCCTGGGCGACCGCCTGCACCGGCTCGCGCCCGGCGGCCTCGTCCGGTTCTGAGCCCGGCCTGCCGGGGATCCGTTCGGCGGCGGTCGTTCGGCGGCGGTGGTACGGCGGCGGCCCGTGCGGCGGCGGTCGGTGCCGCTGCCGCACGGGCCGTTCCGGAACCTCAGGTCACTGCGCCGGGTCGATCTCGGGGCGGGCCGTCAGGGAGCTGCCGGAGGCGCGCAGCATCTCGTCCCGCGGGACGACCTTGATCCGCTCGCGGCCCTCGCGCTCGCCGAGCGCCCGCTCGTGGGCGTCCAGCTGCTGCCAGCCCTCCCAGGTGGTGTAGTCGACGCCGCGCTCCTCCAGGAAGGCCACCACGGCGTCCTCCGCCGGAGACCCGGCGGGCCGCAGCAGGCCGGCGCGGTGGTCCGCGACCAGGCAGGCGACGGTCTCGTTGGCATCGCCCTTGGTGTGGCCGATCAGGCCGACCGGGCCGCGCTTGACCCAGCCCGTGACGTACGTCGAGGGCAGGTGCGCCCCGGCCTCCAGCACCCGGCCGGCCTCGTGCGGGACGGTCGCCGTCATGGCGTCGAAGGGCAGCTTGGGCAGCTCGTCCGAGCGGTAGCCGACGGCGCGGTACACCGCCTGGACGTCCCAGTCGCGGAAGATGCCGGTGCCCGTGGTGTCGCCGGTGCCGTCGAGGGCGGTGCGCTCGGTGCGCAGGCCGACCACCCGGCCGTCCTCGCCGAGGACCTCCACGGGCGACTCGAAGAAGTGCAGGTGGATGCGGTGCGGGCGGTCGCCGATGTCGCGGATCGCCCAGTTCTCCAGGGTGGACGCCACCATGTCGGCCTGCTTGTTGCCGCGGCGGGTGGCGATCGAGCCCTCGTCGTAGTCGATGTCCTCCGGGTCGACGACCACCTCGATGGTGGGGGAGTGGTCGAGCTCGCGCAGCTCCATCGGGCTGAACTTCGCCTGGGCCGGGCCGCGCCGCCCGAAGACGTGGATCTCCACCGCCCGGTTGGCGGCCAGTCCGTCGTACACGTTGGCCGGGATCTCGGTGGGCAGCAGTTCGTCCGCCGTCTTGGCCAGGATGCGGGCCACGTCGAGGGCGACGTTGCCGACGCCGAGCACGGCGACCTTCTCGGCCTCCAGCGGCCAGCTGCGGGGCACGTCCGGGTGGCCGTCGTACCAGGAGACGAAGTCGGCGGCGCCGTACGAACCGTCGAGGTCGATCCCGGGTATCCCGAGGTCGCGGTCGGCCACCGCGCCGGTGGCGAAGACCACGGCGTCGTAGAAGCGGTGCAGCTCCTCCAGGGCGAGGTCGCCCGGGTAGTCGACGTTGCCGAAGAAGCGGACCTGCGGCTTGTCGAGCACCTGGTGCAGGGCGGTCACGATGCCCTTGATCCGCGGGTGGTCGGGCGCCACGCCGTAGCGGATCAGCCCGAACGGGGCGGGCAGCCGCTCCAGGATGTCGATCGAGACACCCGGGTCGGCGGCGACCTCGGACTTGAGCAGGGCGTCGGCCGCGTAGACGCCGGCGGGGCCGGCTCCGACGATCGCGACCCGGACGGGGCGGGACATGGCGGCATCCTTCGGCAGGGGCGGGCCGCGGACGGCCCGGGAACGGACGGCGGAGAGGTTTCCGAATGCCACCTTCGCTGCTCTGGACGTTCCGCGGTACATACCTCTGCTTTATGTACCCATAGGTTTGACTTATGGGTGGCCCGGGCGCCTTCCCGGATCCATCGGCCGGCGGTCGCGCCCCGCCGCCGCGCAACGCTACCGCCGCCACGCTCCGCGGGGCCGTCCCGGTGACTTAGTTCAGGGCTCGACAAAAGTGGGGCGGCGTTGTTGGATTCCCGGAGGGTGCCTCCGCCGTAGGTGTCCCCGGCCGCGTGGTGGCGCCGTTCGTCGATCCGTCCCGTGTCCGCAGAGGAGCGCCATGACCGCCGCAGTGACCGAGGAACCCGCCGGGGCCGGCCGGGGGGAGGAGGGGCGCGCCGCGCAGGAGCTGGCCGAGCGGCGGGTCCGCCGGGCGCTCGGGGCGGTGGAGGTGGTCGGCGGGAGGGCCCTGCACGGGGGGCTCTACAACTCCGCCCGGCTGGTCGAACTCGCCGACGGCCGGCGCCTGGTGCTCAAGGCCGCGCCGCCCGCCGACGCGCCCGCGCTCACCCACGAGCAGGGCCTGCTCGGCACCGAGACGCTCTTCCACCGCCTCGCCGCCGCCACGGGCGCCCCCGTCCCCGCCGTCCTGCACCACGAACCGGCCGGCCCGGACACCCCCGGCGAATGGCTGCTGCTGGAGTACCTCGACGGCGACACCTGGGACGAGCTGCGTGACGGCCTGACCAGGGACCAGCGGGCGCCGCTGCGACGCCAGTTGGGCGCCGTCGCCGCCCGGATCGCGGGTGCCACCGGCCCGTGCTTCGGCTACCCCCAGCCCGTCGCCGGTCTGCAGGGCGCCGACTGGCCGACGGCCTTCGCCGGGATGCTGCGCGCCGTGCTCGGCGACGCCGAGCGGTTCGGCGTCCCGCTCCCCGCGCCGGCCGCCGTCCTGGCCGGGCTGCCGGAGCGGTTCGCCCCTGCGCTCGCCGAGGTCCGCCGGCCCGCCCTCGTCCACTTCGACGCCTGGGAGGGCAACCTCGTCCTCACCCGCGACCCCGTGCACGGCGGCCCGCGACTCGGCGGCCTCATCGACGGCGAACGCGCCTTCTTCGGCGACCCGCTCGCCGAACTCGTCGGGCTCGACCCGCTCGGCACCCCCGAGGACGACGCCGACCTGCTGGCCGGCTATTTGAGCATCGCCCCCGGCCTGCGCACCGACACCCCCGCGGCCCGCGCACGCCTGGCGCTCTACCGGATCTACCTGGCGCTGGTGATGCGGGTCGAGAGCGCGCCCCGCGGCTACGCCCCCGAGCACACGGCCTGGCTGCTCTCCTGGTCCGCCGAACGGGTCGCCGAACAGCTGGCCCTGCTGGACGGGCTCGACGGGCCGGGCGGGACGGCCGCCGGTGGCTGAGCGGGCGTCAGCCGGCGTCCGGGCGGCGGGCGAGCAGTTGTGCGTGCGGGGTGCGCTCGCCCTCGTAGGGGCCGCGGACCAGCCGGGCGACCTCCGTGAGCCCGGCCTCCCGGAGCAGTGCGGCGAGTGCGTCCGGCCACCAGCGGTGGGCGGGCGCGACCTTGTGGTCGTAGGCCGTGACCGGGGGGACGGGTCCGTCGGTGGACTGGAAGGCGATCAGGACGTGCCCGCCCGACGCCAGCAGGCGGTGGAACTCCGCGAACACGCCCGGCAGTTCCGCGGGCGGCGTGTGGATCAGCGAGTAGTGGGCGAGGATGCCGCCGAGCGAGCCCGCTCCGAGTCCGGTGCCGAGCATGGCCCCCTCCTCGAAGCGCAGCTGCGGGTGCCGCGACCGGGCGATCGCCACCATGGCCGGGGAGACGTCGATCCCGAAGGCGTCCACCCCCAGCCCGTGCAGGTAGGCCGTCACGTGGCCGGGCCCGCAGCCGAGGTCGGCCACCGGCCCACCGCCCTCCTGCAGCACCAGCCCGGCGAGGGCCTCGATCATCGCCCGGTCCAGCGGCCGCGCCCCGAAGCCGTCGGCGAACAGCTCGGTGTACTGGACGGCCACCGCGTCGTAGGCGTCCCTGGTGGCGTCGAGGTGGTCGGCGCCGGTGTTCTCCGTCATGCGGGCAGGCTATCGGCGGGCCCGGGCCTCGGGCCCGTACGCGGCGGAGCCCGTCCGGGGGCTCAGTCCGCGCTCAGCCGGGCGGCCCGGAGGGTGAGGTAGTGGCGTTCGGACAGGTTGGTGGCGCGTTCGGCGGCGGCGCGGTAGTCGGCGAGGGCCGCCTGCCGGTCGCCGGCCATCTCCTCCAGGTGGGCGCGTGCCGCGTACAGGCGTTGGTGGCCGGCGAGGGCGTCGGGGGTGTCGAGCCGGGCGAGCAGGTCGAGTCCGGTGCGGGGGCCGTGCACCATCGCGGCGGCCACCGCCCGGTTGAGCCGGACCACCGGGTTGTCGGCGAGGCGCTCCAGCACGCCGTACAGGGCGAGGATCTGCGGCCAGTCGGTCTCCTCGGCGGTGGCGGCCTCGTCGTGCACGGCGGCGATCGCGGCCTGCAGCTGGTAGGGGCCGACCGGTCCGCGCGGCAGGGTGGCGGTGATCAGCGCGGTGCCCTCGGCGACGGCCGCGGCGTCCCAGCGGCCGCGGTCCTGCTCGGCGAGCGGGACGAGTTCGCCGTCCGGCCCGGTGCGGGCGGCGCTGCGGGCGTGGGTGAGCAGCATCAGGGCGAGCAGTCCGGCGGCCTCGCTGCTGTCGGGGACGGCGCGGTGCAGGGACCGGGCGAGCCGGATCGCCTCGCGCGACAGGTCGGTGCGCTGCAGGTCCGGTCCGCCGCTGACGGCGTAGCCCTCGTTGAACACCAGGTACAGCACGTGCAGGACCAGGTCCAGGCGGTGCGGCAGCTCCTCGGCGGCGGGCATCGAGAACGGCACGCCGGAGGCCTTGATCCGCTGCTTGGCACGGCTGATCCGCTGGCCCATGGTGGCCTCCGGCACCATGAAGGCGCGGGCGATCTCGGCGGTGGTCAGCCCGCCCACCGAGCGGAGGGTGAGCGCGACGGCGGCGGCCGGCGACAGCACGGGGTGGCAGCAGAGGAAGAGGACGGTGAGCGAGTCGTCCCGGTCGGCGCCGCCGTCCTCGTCGGCGGCCGGTGCGGTGCGGCGGTCGTCCGGCTCGCGGGCGGCGACGGTCTCCTCGCGCCGGCGGCGGGCGGTCTCGCTGCGGACCTGTTCGGTCATCCGGCGGGCGGCGACCTGGACGAGCCAGGCCCGCGGGTGGTGCGGCAGGCCCTGCTCGGGCCACTGGACGGCGGCCGCGAGCAGGGCCTCCTGGACGGCGTCCTCGGCGGCGTAGAAGTCGCCGTACCGTCGGGTGAGCACGCCGACGACCCGCGGCGCGAGGTCGCGCAGCAGGTCGTCGACGGAAGGGCCGGTGCCGGTGCCGGTGCCGGTGCCGGTCAGGTCAGAGCTCCGCGGGCGGGGCGGCCATCACCTGGCGCACCTCGATCGCCATGTTCAGCGGCTCGCCGCCGGGGCCGGGCGCGGAGGAGGCGTGTGCGGCGATCTCGATCGCCCGCCCCTCGCTCTCGCAGTCGACGATCCAGTAGCCGGCCAGGAACTCCTTGGTCTCCGGGAAGGGGCCCTCGGTGACCAGCGGGCCGCCGGTGCCCGAGGCGCGGACGATCTTCGCGGTGTCCGGGAAGGCCAGGCCCTGGCCGTCCACGAACTCGCCGTCGGCGACCAGCTTCTCGTTGGTGGCGGCCATGAAGGCGATGTGCGCCTGCACGTCCTCCTCGGCCCACTCGGTGATCGCCGGGAAGTCGGTGTTCCGGGCGCTGAACTGCATCAGCAGCATGTACTTCATCGTTCTCTCCTCGCCGTGCGGGCGGCCCCGGGCGGGGCGCCGTCACAGGTGGGTAGAAGCCGGCGGCGCGATTTCGACAGGCCGGGCCGGGATTCCCCGAAGAATCTCGGCCCGCTCCCGCCGGAGGTCCTCACCGGAGGTCTTGCCGCGGGCGCTAGCGGAGGTCGGCGCGGCGGGCGCGGCCCCACCAGGACAGGAAGCTGTCGATCACCTGGCCCGTCCCGGCCGGGGTGGGCCGCCGGTGCCGGGGCAGCGACCAGGCGCGGGCCTGCTCGGCGAGGTCCCGGGGGGAGCAGGAGCAGTCGGCGGAGGGGGAGCACGGTGTCATGGACGTGGCCTTCCCATGCACTGTCGCGGTCTCGTCACAGAACCGTACCGGTGGCGCAACCGGGTTCCGCTTCTGACGCGCCGTCGGTAGCGGAACGTCACCCTCCCTTTGTGAGGCCCGAGAGGCGGGCGAGGTGGCTCCTCGGCGGATCCTGGACCATTCCTGAGAATGGATCAGGTGCACGGACGGCTCCCGCACGGTACGGTTCCCAGGTCGCGGGGCTCGCAAGGGATGCGGTCTACCCGCCGGTCACCTGGGAGTTTGCTGAGTGGGGAGCGCGGGGGGCGCACGGGGTGGGTACGTGTGAAATGGCAAATGACCTATGTGCTGATTATTCGACAACTTTGCACTCTCCTGGGTGATTCGGTGGATGCGACCGGGGCCGATGGTCATACGATGTGCGGCGGGGGATGACGTTGCGCGGCGCCCTTGAGCGCCGCGTTTTTGGTGACCACACGTACACCGCAATGCGCACTCGCACATCGCACGATCCGGACGGCGACTCTCCGCGCGACCCGCGCGCCGTCCGAGGGGGAGGGACACCTCATGGGGCGTAGAGCCCGAATTGCCGCTGCCTGCACGGTGGCGGGCCTCGTCATGACGCTGGCGCCGATGCCCGGCGCGTACGCGGCCACGACTCCCAGGATCGACCTGCGGCTGCTGGTCGTCGACGACGGCGGACCGGCCGTCGGCGCGATCGTGGCCGAGCTCGACAGCACCGGCGTGCCGTACACCCGGATCGACCTCGCCGCGGCGGGCCGTCCGACCATCGCCGCCGGCTTCCTCAGCGACACCCTGAACGGCGCGCCGCGGGCCAAGTTCCAGGCCGTGGTGATGCCCAGCGAGAGCCCGGCCGGCCTCAGCGCCGCCGAGCTCACCGCGCTCGCCTCCTACGAGGCGCAGTTCGGCATCCGCCAGGTCGACGCCTACACCTACGCCGGTGCGAGCGTCGGCCTCAACTGGGGCACCCTGCCCGGCGCCTACGCCGGCACCCTGGACGGCGTCCAGGCCCAGGTGACCACCGCCGGCAAGTCCGGGCCGTTCGGCTACCTCGAGGGCGGTATCACCTTCGAGGACAACTCGCCGTCCGTGTCGGAGAGCTACGGCTACATCGCCACCCCGCTCGCCCAGCAGGCCGCCGGCGCCACCTTCACCCCGTACGTGGAGGCGCCGATCCCCGGCACCGACACCCGCGGTTCGCTGGTCGGCGAGTACGCGCACGACGGTCGCCGCGAACTGGTCGTCACCTTCGTCTACAACGCCTACCAGCGGCAGTACCGGCAGCTCGCCCGCGGCATCGTCGAGTGGGCCACCGAGGGCATCCACCTCGGCTACGACCGCAACTACTTCGCCCTGCACGTCGACGACGTCTTCATGTCGGACGACCGCTGGGACACCGTCCTCAAGTGCACCCCCGGCGACGTGACCTGCCCGCCCGGCAGCAACCCGGAGGAGCACCCCAGCCGGATGTCGGTCGCCGACGCCCAGTACCTGAAGCAGTGGCAGCAGACCCACAACTTCAAGGTCGACCTGGCGTACAACGGCGGCGGCTCGGAGGACTTCAAGGCCGACGGCAACGGCACCGACCCGCTGGCCGCCCAGCTGATCGCCGACCAGTCCGCCTACCGCTGGATCAACCACACCTACCAGCACCAGTTCCTCGGCTGTGTCCAGGACACCACCGTGGTGCCGTGGCGCTGCACCACCAACGCCAGCGGCCAGACGGTGTGGACCAGCCAGGCCGACATCACCTCCCAGATCACCAACAACCGCACCTGGGCGGCGAACAACGGCCTCACCAACGTGGACAACACCGAGCTGGTGACCGGTGAGCACTCCGGCCTCGTCACCAACCCGCAGCAGCCCACCGACAACCCGTACCTCGCCCCGTCCGTGGACAACACCGGCACCCGCTGGCTGGCCAGCGACGCCTCCCGCGAGCACGAGCAGCGCGAGGTCGGTGACGCCCTCACCATCCCGCGCTACCCGCTGAACGTGTTCTACAACGCGGCGAAGACGGTCGAGGAGGTGGACGAGTACAACTGGATCTACACCTCCCGCGCGCAGGGCGGCAGCGGCATCTGCGAGGACAACCCGGCCACCAGCACCTGCCTGCCCACCCCGCTGGACGTGAACACCGGATACGCCGACTACATCGTCCCGCTGGAGGCCCGACTGGCCGTCAACCGGGCGATCAACAACGACCCGCGGCCGCACTTCGTGCACCAGTCGAACTACGCCGAGGACCGCATCGCCTACCCGGTGATGGAGCGCATCCTCTCCGAGTACGACGGGCTGTACGCCTCCAACACCCCGCTGGTGAACCTCCGCCAGAAGGACATCGGCGTCGAGCTGCAGCGCCGCGCGCAGTGGAAGAACGCCGTCGACACCGGCCAGGTCACCGCCTACCGGGTCGGCGACACCGTCACCATCAGCGCGCCGTCGGGCGTCCTCGCCGAGGCCACCATGCCCACCGGCACCGTCCAGAAGCAGCTGATCGGCACCACCGCGTTCGGCTCCGCCTACGCCGGGCAGCTGTCCGGCTGGGCCGGCCCCGGCCTCACCCAGGTCAGCGTCACGCTGAAGCTGCCGGCCGGCGAGGTGCCGGCCAAGACGGCCATGACGGCCCTGCGCACGACCATCGCCAAGACGGTCGCGAGCCTCCCGGTTCCGAAGGGTGTCAAGACGCCCGTCCCGGCCGGCCCGGCCGCGAACGGCACCACGGTTAACAAGCTCACCGCCAAGAGCAGCACGGCGGCCGCGCCCAAGTCGACCGCGACGAAGGGCGGCACCCGCAGCACCCGCTGATCCGACCGGACGGCGACCGCCGCCGAACGCCCCGGGCCGGGGAGCGACCCTCCCCGGCCCGGGGCACCGGCCAGCACCACGCGCACCACCACCGCCCGCCAGCCCGGGGGCGGGATTTCCTGGGGGGGAATCCATGAACACACGTCTGCACGCCGTGCCCGCGGCCGGGACCGAGCCCGACGCGCCGGGCGCGGCACGCCCGGCCGACCTGGCGCACCTGGTCGGCACCCGCGTGACCATGCTCACCGAGGGCACCTACCCGCACAGCCACGGCGGCGTCAGCGTCTGGTGCGACCAGCTCGTCACCGGCATGCCGGAGATCGAGTTCCGGGTCATCGCGATCACCGGCACCGCCGGGCAGCCCCTCTCCTGGGACCTCCCCGGCCACGTGACCGACGTCCGCGCCGTCCCGCTCTGGGGCCCCGCCCCACCGGGCCAGGCACCCAGGGGCGCCGCCATGCGCGCCTTCCTCACCGGCTACGAGCGCTTCCTGCTCTCCCTGCTCGACCCCGCCGAGGAGGAGGCCTTCGGCCCCGAGCTGTACGTCCTCGCCGACCACGCCCGGGCCGGCCGGCTCAGCCCCGCGCTGCGCTCCGAGGCCGCCCTGCGGGTCCTCGCCGACGTCTGGAACCGCCCCCACCTCGCCACCGCCGCCGCCAAGCCCAGCCTGCACGACGCCCTCACCGCCACCGAGCTCCTGGAGCACGCGCTGCGCCCCCTCGCCGCGCACCCCAAGCCCGGCGGCGTGCTGCACGCCGTCAGCGGCGGCCTCGCCGCGCTGCCCGGCCTGGTCGGCAACCACCTGCACGGCACCCCGTTCCTGCTCACCGAGCACGGCATCTACCTGCGCGAGCGCTACCTCGGCTACGGCACCGGCTACGCCTGGCCGGTCAAGGCGCTCGTCCTGGGCTTCTACCGGATGCTCGCCGTCGAGAGCTACGCACGGGCCGCCCTGGTCACCCCCGGCAACCGCTACAACCGCCGCTGGGAGGAGCGCGCCGGCACTCCCGCCGAGCGCATCCGCACCGTCTACAACGGCGTCGACCCGGAGGCCTTCCCGCCCGCCGGCCCCGAGCCGGAGGTGCCCACCCTCAGCTGGGCCGGCCGGGTCGACCCGATCAAGGACCTGGAGACGCTGATCCGGGCCTTCGGCATCGTCCGCGCCGAGATACCCGGCGCCCGGCTGCGGCTCTTCGGCGGCACCCCCGCCGGCGGCGCCGCCTACCGGGAGCGCTGCGAGGCCCTCGCCGCCGAACTCGGCATCGGCGATGCCGTGGTCTTCGAGGGCCGCGTCGACGACATCCGCGACGCCTACGCGGCGGGCAACGTCGTCATGCTGTCCAGCATCAGCGAGGGCTTCCCGTTCACCCTCATCGAGGCGATGTCCTGCGGCCGGGCCACCGTCTCCACCGACGTCGGCGGCGTCCGCGAGGCCGTCGGCGACACCGGGCTGGTCGTCCCGCCGCGCGAGCCCGAGGCGATGGCGAAGGCCGCGCTCGAACTGCTCCGCGACGCCGACCGCCGCGCCGAGATGGGCCGCGGCGCCCGGATGCGCGTCATCGAGCAGTTCACCCTCCGCCAGACCATCGACTCCTTCCGCGACATCTACAGCGAACTCGACCGCCGCGACCGCTTCCGCACGGCCCGCGACGACGGCCCGTTCGACTGGTGGACGCCCGCCCAGCGCGAGGCGGCGGAGGCCGCCGCCGGTGCCGCCCGCTCGGCCGTCGGAGCCGCCGGATGAGCACCCTGCTGAACCTCTCCGAGGACGGGCCGCGCCCCGAGGACACCGTCGTCCTGCACCTGCCGCCGGCCCGCCGCAAGAAGGCCGCGAAGCCGGACGAGACGCTCGCCCTGCGCGTCCCGCCGCCCGAGGAGCTCACCGGCAAGGCCGCAGGCACCCTCCGCAACCCCGACGAGACGCTCGCCCTGCGGATCGTCGAGCCCGGTGCCGCCGGACGCGGCGCCGCGGAGCCCGTGCCGCTGCCCGAGGACCCGCTGGACGAACTCGCCGAGCGGCTCGCCGACGTCTGCGCCCGCGCCGTCCACCCCTTCGAGATCGCCGCCGTCCTGGAGTCCGACGGACTGACGGACGAACAGGCCGCCGTCCGCTACGGCCGCACCGACTCCTTCTCCATCGCGGAGGAGCTCTTCGCCCGCACCGAGCGGCGCCACACCGCGCCACCGGAGCCGCACGACCCCTGGCAGGCCGACCCGCTACGCACCGTGCTGCGCGGCCTGCTGTTCGCCCTGCCCGGCCTCGCCTACCTGCCGACCGCACGGTTCCTGCAGTCCGGCGGCGCCGGCAGCGCCCTCGCGCTGACCGCCCTGGTCGGCTGGAGCCTCAACCAGGCGCTCGCCCACCGGGCGTACGCCTGGCGCTCGCTCGGTGCCCGGGCCGCGGTCGGCCGCAGCCTACTGTGCGGCGGTCTCACCGCCACCGCGCTCGGCACCGGCGCGGCCGCCCTCGCCGGAGCGGACACCGCGGTGCTGCTGTTCGCCGCGGGGCAGTCGCTCTACCTCGCCTCGGCCACCGTGCTACTGGTGACCCGGCGGGCCAAGCGGCTGATGGGCGCGCTCGCACCGACCACCGCCGGTGCGGCCGCCACCCTCGCGGTCGACCTGCCGAACTGGCTGCGGATCGCCGGCCCGGCGCTGTCGCTCCTCCTCGCCGCCGTCTTCGCCGGCATCGAGATCGGGCAGCGGCTCAAGGCCAGCGACAAGACGCCGGAGGCGGGCGTGCCGCTCGCCGACAGCCTGCCGCACGGCCTGTTCGGCCTCGCCGTGGGCGCGCTGGTGATCACCGCCTCGTTCGGCGACCCCTGGCGGCCCGCGGTGCCCGGCGGCGCCTCGGCCGCCGTCGCGCTGACCCTCACCATGGGGCTCGCGGAATGGCTGCTCTTCCGGTTCCGCAGCCGCTCGGTGACGGCGCTGTACACCAGCACCACCGCCGACCAGTTCCGCAACCGCACCGACCGCACGCTCGTCAGGCTCCTCGCGGGCTACCTCGCCGTCCTCGCCGCCCTCGGCACCGGCGCCGCGCTGCTCTGGACGGGCGCCCTGCCCGGCCCGGTGCAGCTCGGCGGACTGCTGCTGCTCGGCGCCCTGCTCTGGACGGCCCTGCTGCTCCAGGTCTTCGGCGCCGTGTGGCCGCCCGCACTGATATGTACCGCGGCCGCCGTCGCGGAGAGCACCGCCGGCGCGCTGGACCCGGCCTGGGCCACCCCGGCCAGGCTGGCCGCCACCGGCCTCGCCGTCGGCGCGCTGGTCCTCGCCGCCCGCGCCAGAACCGGCCGCGTCACCGCGCACAGATGACGCGCACCGCGCACGGCTGACGCGCCACCCGCCCGAACGGGCCCGTGCCGCACCGACGGCACCCACGTACCCCCCACCGCGCGCCCCGTCCAGGGCCCGCGAGGCACACCCACACGTCCACACCACCGGAGGCTCGTCCATGAGCAGCACCACCGCCACCACCGCCGCCGTCACCGGAGCCGAGGGCTTCATCGGCTCGCACCTGGTCGAGAAGCTCGTCGCCGACGGCCACCGCGTCCGCGCGATGGTCCAGTACAACTCCTTCTCCTCGTTCGGCTGGCTGGAGACCCTGGGCCAGGACGTCCTGGACAACGTGGAGATCGTGCTCGGCGACGTCCGCGACCCCGGCTCGGTGACCGGCCTGGTCAAGGGCGCCGACGCGGTGTACCACCTGGCCGCGCTCATCGCGATCCCGTACTCCTACCAGGCCCCGCACTCCTACGTGGAGACCAACGTCACCGGCACCCTCAACGTGCTGGAGGCCGTCCGCCACCTGGAGATCCCGCGCCTGGTGCACACCTCCACCAGCGAGACCTACGGCACCGCGCAGACCGTCCCGATCACCGAGGACCACCCGATCAACACCCAGTCCCCGTACGCGGCCTCCAAGGCCGGCGGCGACCGGCTCGCGGACAGCTACCACGCCAGCTTCGAGACCCCCGTGGTGACGCTCCGTCCGTTCAACACCTTCGGCCCGCGCCAGTCCATGCGCGCCGTCATCCCGACCGTCATCGGCCAGGTCGCGGCGGGGGAGCGCACCATCACCCTCGGCGACCTCCGCCCCACCCGCGACTTCCTCTACGTCAAGGACACCGCCGCCGCGTTCGCGACCGTCGGCACCGCCCCCGCCGAGCAGGTCGTCGGCCGCACCTTCAACGCCGGCACCGGCGGCGAGATCTCCGTCGGCGACCTGGTCACCCTGGTCGGCAAGCTGATGGACGCCGACCTGACGGTCCGTGAGGACACCGACCGCATCCGCCCCGCCGCCTCCGAGGTCATGCGCCTGGTCGCCGACGCCACCCGCCTGCGCGAGGCCACCGGCTGGGCCCCCGCCCACTCCCTGGAGGAGGGCCTGCTGCACACCATCGAGTTCTTCCGCGACCCGGCCAACCTGGCCCGCTACAAGACCGACCTGTACAACGTCTGACCCGCGCCCCGCCACCACCGCACACAGACAAGGAGCACCAGCATGCACGCTGTCATCCTGGCCGGCGGCAAGGGCGTCCGCCTGCGCCCGTACACCACCGCGCTGCCCAAGCCGCTCGTGCCCATCGGCGACCAGCACGCCATCCTCGAGATCGTCATGCGCCAGCTCGTCGCGGCCGGATTCGAGAGCTGCACCCTCGCCATCGGCCACCTCGGCCACATCATCCGCGCGTACGTCGGCGACGGGTCGCAGTGGGGCATCGACGTCTCCTACACCACCGAGGAGACCCCGCTCGGCACCATGGGCCCGCTGCTCACCATGCTCGACACCCTGCCCGAGCACTTCCTCGTCATGAACGGCGACGTCCTCACCGACCTCGCCTACGGCGACGTGCTCAAGCAGCACATCGACGCCGAGGCGCCGCTCACCATCGCCACCTACGCCCGCAAGGTCAACATCGACTTCGGCGTCCTCACCACCGAGCAGGGCCGGGTCACCGAGTTCCGCGAGAAGCCCAGCATGGACTACCACGTCTCGATGGGCGTCTACGGCCTCTCCAAGACCACCCTCACCCGGTACACCCCCGGCAAGCCGCTCGGCTTCGACGACCTCGTCCTCGACCTGCTGGACGCCGGAACCCCGCCGCAGGCCTACGAGTTCAACGGCTACTGGCTGGACATCGGCCGCCCCGACGACTACGACCGGGCCAACGCCGACTTCCGCGAGAACCGCGACCTGCTGCTGCGGGGTGCCTGACCCATGGACGTCCTCGTCCTCGGAGCCACCGGCTTCCTGGGCGGCCACATCGCCGAGCACCTGCGCACCTTCCCCGGTGCGCGGGTGCTCCGCGCCGGCCACTCCGCCGCCGCCGACCTGCGGATCGACCTCGCCAACGAGACCGTCGAGGGCCTCGCCGCACTGCTCGCCGACCTCCGCCCCGCCGCGGTGGTGAACTGCGCCGGCGCCGTCACCGGCGACGCCCTGCTGCAGACCGGCCTCAACGCCCGCGGCCCGGCCGTGCTCGCCGCCGCCCTGCGCGCGGCACTGCCCGGCACCCGGCTCGTCCACCTCGGCTCCGCCGCCGAGTACGGCGCCTGCGAGCACGGCAGCTCGCTCGCCGAGACCGCCGCCCCGCGGCCCGGCGGCCTGTACGGCGCCACCAAGCTCGCCGGCACCCTGGCCGTCGCCGACGCCGCCGCCGAAGGCCAGGACGCCGTGGTGCTGCGGGTGTTCAACCCGATCGGCCCCGGCGCGCCCGGCACCTCGCTGGCCGGCCGGCTCGCCGCCGAGCTCCGCCGGGTCGGCCCCGACGGCACCGTCACCCTCGGCGACCTCTCCGCGCACCGCGACTTCGTGGACGCCCGCGACGTCGCCCGCGCGGTCGGCACCGTGCTCACCGCCGCCCACCCGCTGCCCCCGGTGGTCAACATCGCCGGCGGCGAGGCCCGGCCCGTCCGCGCCGTCGCCGACGCCCTGGTCGCCGCAGCGCGGTTCGCCGGCCGGATCGAGGAGCACGGCGCCGGATCCGAGCGCTCCGCCGCCGTCTCCTGGCAGCAGGCCGACATCTCCACCGCCCGCGCCCTCGGCTGGGAGCCGCGGACCACGCTCGCCGACTCGCTGGCCGACCTCTGGCACGGCCTGAAGGCCGCCGCGGAGGACGGCCCGAACGACAGCCAGGGGCGCGCCGCCTGATGGAGGAGCGACTGCTGGTACCGCTCTACGTGCACCCGGCCGAGGACCCGTCCGCCTGGCGGGCCCTCGTCCGGGCCGCACCGCGCCTGTACGGCGTCGTCGTCAACGCCGCCGACGGCCCCGGCGAGGCACCCGACCCGGTGCTCGCCGAACCCGTCGCCGAACTCCGCGAGGCCGGGGTCCGCATCCTCGGCTACGTCGACACCGGCTACGGCCGCCGCCCGCACGCCGCCGTGGCCGAGGACCTCCAGCGCCACCGCGCCTGGTACGGCACCGACGGCGTCTACTTCGACCAGGCGTGCACCGACCCGGCGTTCCTGCCCTACCAGCGGCGGCTCACCGTCGCCGCCCGCGCCCTGGGCTGCGAGAGCGTCGTCCTCGGCCACGGCACCCACCCCGACCCGGCCTACGCCGACGGCGGGGTTGCCGACCTGCTGGTCACCTTCGAGGGAGACTGGCAGGCGTACGAGGCGGCTCCCGTGCCGCGCTGGACGGCCGACCACCCGCCGGAGCTCTTCTGCCACCTGGTGCACGGCGTGCCGTCCGGCCGGCTGCGCGCCGTCCCCCGCGAGGCCAGGCTGCGCGGCGCCGCCGTCCACTACGCGACACCGGGCGACGGCGACAACCCGTGGCGGACGCTGTCGCCGGCCCTGACACCGGCCCTCGCGGGGCCCGCCCTCACGCCCACCCGGACGGAGACCGACCCATGACCCGCCGCCACCCCGCCGCCCTCGCCGCGGCCGCCCTGCTGCTCACCCTCGCCGGGTGCTCCGGCGGGGGCGGCGACGACGACGGCCCCGACCCGGACGAGCCCACCGCGGCGCCGTCCGGTACGGCGAACCCGGCACCGTCCGGGTCCGCGAGCGCGAGCGGCACCTCCTCGGCGAGCCCCTCGCCGACCCCGGGCAACGACACGGCCCCCTCCGGCAGTCCGACCGGCGGCCGCCCGACCACGGCCGCCCGCTGGCAGCCCGCCCCGCGCACGGCCTGGCAGTGGCAGCTCGACGGCCGCGTCGACACCGGCGTCGACGTGCCGGTCTACGACATCGACGGCTTCGAGAACGACGCCGCCACGGTCGCCGCGCTGCACGCCAAGGGCCGCAAGGTCATCTGCTACGTCAACGTCGGCGCGTACGAGGACTACCGCTCCGACGCCAAGAGCTTCCCCAAGACCGTCCTCGGCGGGGCGAACGGCTGGAAGGGCGAGTCCTCACTGGACATCCGCCGCACCGACGTCCTGCTCCCGCTGATGGCCAAGCGCTTCGACATGTGCCGCGACAAGGGCTTCGACGGCGTCGAACCGGACCTGGTGGAGAACTACCGCGCCGACACCGGATTCCAGATCAGCGCCGGTGACCAGCTCGCCTACAACAAGGCCATCGCCAAGCTCGCCCACGACCGGGGCCTCGCCGTCGGCCTCAAGAACGACCTCGACCAGATCCCCGCCCTGGTCGGCGACTTCGACTTCGCCGTCAACGAGCAGTGCGCCGAGTTCGACGAGTGCGACGCCCTCAAACCCTTCATCACGGCCGGCAAGGCGGTCTTCCACGTCGAGTACAAGACGCCCAACGCGCAGTACTGCGCCAAGAGCCGCCAGATCGGCCTCAGCTCCATGACCAAGCACCTGGAGCTCGACGCCTGGCGGCAGCCGTGCTGATCACCCTTCCGCCGGGCGCGGCCACTGCGCCATGATGATCCGTCCCTTGCGAACGGAGCACCATGCACATCACGGCCAGCTACGAGACGACTCCGCAGGAGCGCGTGCGGATGCTCCAACAGGGCATGGCGAAGCAGCGCCGGAACGCCTGGACGCTGGGCATCTCCCTGCTGCTGGGTGGCCCGGTCTGGGGCTGGGCTCTTCATGAGCCCGTGGCGGGGGTCGTGGCCGCCGTCTTCGCCCTCGGCCTCCTGACCCAGCTCACCGTCGGCACCCGGTCGGCCGCCCGGCAGCAGACGGCGGCCGTGCCGGGCGCCACCGAGGTCACCGTCACCCCGACCGGGGTGGCCCTCCGGCGGCCGGGCCACGCGACGGAGATCGCGTGGTGGTCGGTTCGGTTCGTCGAGAGCGCGGACTTCCTCCTGCTGTTCCACGCGCCGAGGTTCTTCACCGCCGTCCCCAAGCGCTGCTTCACTCTGGAGCAACTCGCGGAGGTGCGCGCCGCCGCGGCAGCGGGGCGGACGGTGCAGCCGGACGCCCGGCCCGTGGGCTGACAACCGAGGCCGGCCGGGAAGCGGTCTTCTCATGGCCGGTCGAGCGTGTCCACAGCCCGATCTCATCAGGGCGGCCCAGCATCGTGGCATGGACATCGACCACGACGAGGGCCGGCGGGTGAGCCGGCGGACCGCCCTGGCCGGGCTCGGCAGCATCGGGCTCGGCGCGCTGCTCGCCGCCTGCGGCCGGGGCGGCGGCAGCACCACCACGGCCACCGCCTCCGACGGTGCCACCGTCAGCGTCTCGCCGCAGGCCACCGGCACCGCAGACCTGACCGGCCTGTTCGCCGGCGCCAACACCTGTACGCTCGCGCCCTCGACCACCCAGGGCCCGTACTACTTCGACGCCGACAAGGTGCGCTCCGACATCCGCGAGGACCGGCAGGGCTCCCGGCTGCGGCTGGCGATCCGCGTCCAGGACAGCGAGAGCTGCCGGGCCGTGCCCGACGCGGTGGTGGAGATCTGGCACTGCGACGCGGCCGGCCACTACTCGGGCGCCGAGGCACTCTCCACGGGCGGCGGCGGAGCCCCCGGTGGCGCACCGGGCCGCCCCGACGGTAACGGCGGTGGCGGTGGCGGGGGCAGCCAGGCCGACCTCGTCCCGCAGGACGACAAGCGCTACCTGCGCGGCGCCCAGGTCACCGACACCAACGGCATCGTCTCCTTCACCACCATCTGGCCCGGCTGGTACTCCGGCCGCACCGTGCACATCCACGCCATGGTGCACGTGAACGACGAACGCACCCTCACCACCCAGCTGATGATGGACGAGAAGCTCAACTCGGCCGTCCTCGCCGAGCAGCCCTACGCGGCGCACACCGGCCGCGACACCTTCAACGACGGCGACGGCATCTACAAGCCCGCCATGCTGTTGAAGATCACCGAGGACGGCGGCGGCCACCTCGGCGTCATCACCCTCGCCGTCGACCCGGACAAGAACGGCCGGTAGGCCTGCTCTTCCGGATCGTGCCGGGCGCGGCGTCAGATCGCGTAGGCGCCGCGCGGCACGCCCTCGGCGACACCGATCGGTGTCAGCGCGATCACCGGCGTCCCCCGTACCACGGTGCCCGGTCCGATCGTCAGCGGATCGACGCTCAGGGCCGCGGCCACCGCGGGTGCGAGGCCGAACGCCTCCCACCGCCACTCGTCCTCGGCGTCGTCCAGGTCCTCCCGGACGGTGTCGTCCCACGGGACGGGCAGCCCGAGTTCGGCGCGCCGGGCACGCTCGCACTCCAGTGGCTCGCCGAGGGTCCACAGCCGGTCGTCGGGTTCGCCGGCCTCCTTGTAGCGGCGCACCACCGAGCCGTTCTCGGCGACCAGCCAGGCCGAACCGTCGTTCTGTGCGCCGAAGTAGTACGCCTGCGCGCGGCCGTACCGTGCGCTCAGTTCGACGACCTGCCCCCGCACCTGCTCGCCGAGCTCCGGATCGCACGGGTCGCACCACGCGCCGGCCACCAGCGTCCAGCCGTCCAGCTCGGGCGTCACGAACACCCGCCCCACCGGGCTGCCCGGCTCGTCGTCACCGCAGCCGTGGGCGTCCGCGTCCACGATCGCGGTGCCCAGCTCGAAGGTCACCGGCCGCGGCCCGGTCAGCCCGAGGACCTGCATGATCCCCTGCTGGTCACCGCCGGCCACCGCGATCCAGTACAGCCAGCAGGCGGAGAGCGGCTGCGGTCGATCGGCGGTCAGCTTGATCCGGACCAGCCGTTCGACGGCTGCCCGGTCCCGTTCGGACAGCAGCGGTTCGCCGCCGATCTCGGCCAGGGCCGTCAGCGCGGCGGGCCGCAGCCGTCCCGGCCCGGAACGCCGGATCCGCTGCAGCACGGGGACGGCCGGTGCCCCGAGTTCCTCGACCGCAATGCGTGCCAGACACGCCACCCTCCGGTCCGGGTCGCCGAAGAGCCCGAGCAGGGCCGGCAGGGTGTCCAGCTCCGCCGTGCCCCGGGACCGGAGATCGCGCACGGCCCGCTCCCGCACCACCGGATCAGGGTCGGCGAGGGCCGCGGTGCGCGGTTCGGGCGGGGTCTCGGGCACGGCGGCGCTCCTGCCCTTCGAGGCTCGGTCTGAGGACATGATCAGGGGTTCGGTTCGCATCGGTCCGGAGTGCCGGTCAGCCGTCGGTCCGCTGGTGCTGCTCCGGCAGGCTGCTCTCCGGGTGCACCCAGAGCAGCACGTTGCCGGGCCCGCCCCGCTCCCTCTCCGTCCGGAAGAACTCCAGGACCTCGCGATCGGAGTGGCGCAGGCTGAAGTGCGTCAGCACGAACAGCGTCTCCGGGTGCGCCTCGACCACCGGCCGCAGCCGGCTCCACACGGTGTGCCCGACCCGGTCCGCCCGCTCCAGCTCGGCGTCGTCCAGGTAGGTGCACTCGGTGATCACCACCGGGTACTCCAGGAGCCACGGGTTCCGCTCGAAGACGTTCACGTGGGTGTCGCCGAGGTAGGCGAACAGCGGCCGGACGACCTCCCGGTCGACCTCCGCGCCCTCCCTGCGGCGCTGCGCCACGAGACGCCCGAACTCCGCGCCGCGCCCCTCGCCGAGCAGCGTCCGCCGCAGCTCCTCGTACGCGGGGGAGAGGGCGGTGCGCACCTCGGAGAAGGCGTACCCGACGCAGGGCACCTTGTGCTCGCACTCCACCACCCGGACGCGGTGGCCGCCGCGGCCGAAGGAGAACGTGTCGCCACCCTGCACCCCGTGCAGCCGGTGCCCGGCGAGCGCCGGGTCGTACTCCGGACCGTGGTTCAGCTCGGCCGAGGAGCGCAGGTAGGACTCCACGAAGGGGACGGCCGCGGCGGGCAGGTGGATGTCCACCCCGGAGGCCTTGGCGGCGAGGAAGTCGATGTCCTTGGCGTGGTCGGCGTGGGTGTGGGTCAGGAAGACGGTGTCCGGCTGCCGCCCCTCGCAGAGCCCGGCGTCGAGGCTGCAACGCAGCTCGGGTATGTGGAAGAAGGTCTTGTCGTTGGCTCGCGAGTAGCCGGTGAGGGTCAGCCCGGTGCCGGGGATCCGCCAGGTCTTCCACTGCCGGAAGGGGTGGCCGGCCGTCAGCCGTTCCGGATGGTCGGCCTGCTCCTCGGTACGACCGGCCTGCCGTTCGGGCGCCTGCGTCATCGGAAGTCCTCCACGTCGTCCGCGGGGCGGGCGGTGGATCGGCCGCCGTGATCGGGTGCGGCGCCGATCGTAGCGGCCGGTCCGGCGGCGGTCGCCGGGCCCTCCCGGCCGACCGGCCCCGCCCGCCGGGCCGGCCCGTGCGCCTCCGCAGGCGCCTCGGTCGATGCCCGTCGGGTGAGCGCTCTCTGACGATGTGTCGGGGCGAGGGCCGCGGACATCGATCCGTTGACGGAGCATCCTCATGAATCCTTGACACCCTTTGGGGGCGCTCCTATCTTCCCTGAGAGAGCGCTCTCTCATGCGGTGTCGCCCCACCCGGGCACCGTGCGCTCAGGCTCCGACCCCCACCCGATTGGAGAGCCATGAGTCCCACCGTGCTGCGGTCCTCCCGACCGCGCCCGCAGATCCACCGCCGTGCCGCCTGGCGGCGCCGTCTGGTGGCCCTGGCCGCCGCCGTCCTCACCGCGGGCGCGGTGCTGACCGGCACCTCCGGCCCGGCGCAGGCCGTCGACCAGCCGATCTCGCAGGGCCGGCCGGTCACCGCCTCCTCGGTCGAGAACGCCGCCTATCCGGCCTCGCTGGCCGTCGACGGCAACGACGGCACCCGCTGGTCCAGCGCCGCCGCCGACAACCAGTGGATCCGGGTCGACCTCGGCGGGAACGCCGCGATCGACCGCATCGTCCTCGGCTGGGAGGCCGCCTACGCCAGCGCCTACCAGGTGCAGGTCTCCGCGAACGGCAACGACTGGCTCACCGTCCGCCAGGTCACCGGCGCCACCGGCGGCCGGCAGACCCTCGACCTGACCGCCACCGGCCGCTACGTGCGCGTCCTGGCCACCGCCCGCGCCACCGTCTGGGGCGTCTCGCTCTGGGAGTTCCAGGTCTACGGCTCGGTCGGGACCCAGGGCGTGCCGCCGGGCGCGGTGCGGGTCGCCGAGTTCCTCGCCGACTGCCCGTTCAGCCACCGTCTGCCCGACGACCCGATCGTCTTCCCCGGCCTGCCCGGCGCCTCGCACATGCACAGCTTCTTCGGCAACGCGGCCACCGACGCCAACTCCGACCTCGGCCGGCTGGAGCAGTCCGGCGGCACCTGCAACCCCGCCGTCGACACCTCCTCCTACTGGGTGCCGACCCTGTACGCCGACAACGTCCCGGTCGAGCCCACCGGCACCACCTTCTACTACCTCGGCGAAGGCGTCCGCGACGACGTCATCGCACAGACCCAGCCGCTGCCGCGCGGTCTGCGGATCGTCGCCGGCAACGCCAAGGCCACCGGACCGAACGACAACAGCATCGCCCGCTGGTCCTGCCTGCACGCCGGCGAGGTCAACCCCTCGCACGACTTCGTCAACTGCCCGGCGGGATCGATGCTGGAGTCCTACCTCGACTTCCCGCAGTGCTGGAACGGCAAGGACCTCGACTCCGCCGACCACAAGAGCCACATGTCCTACCCGGTCAACGGCGCCTGCCCGGCCAACCACCCGATCCCGGTGCCCAAACTCCGGCAGGTGCTGCGCTACCCGGTGACCGGCGACCCGTCGCGGCTGCGGCTGGCCTCCGGGCCCGGCTACACGATGCACGGCGACTTCTTCAACGTCTGGCCGGCGGCCGAGATGGCCCGCCGGGTCCGGGACTGCATCGCCCCGATCGTCAAGTGCGGTGCCGACGGCACGGCCTGACCCGACGACCCCTCCGGGTGCGGCGAGGGGTCCCTTCCCCGCCGCACCCGGAGGCCCAGGAGGAACGATGAGACGAGCCTTCGCCGCCGCGGCCGTGGCCGCCCTCGCGGTGTGCGGCGCCCTGGCGGCGGTCGCCCGGCCGTCGGACCGGCCCGCGGCTGCCGTGGCGGCCCCGGCCTCCCCTTCTGCCACCGCATTCAACCCGACCGACGCGGCCTGGCTGCAACTGCTGGTGCCGATGACCCAACAGAACGTCCGGCTGGCCGAGTTGACCGCGGAGCGGGCCACCGGCCCCGGACTCCGCTCGCTCGCCTCGGAGATCGCCGCCGGAGGCCGCGGCGACCTGGCCCGACTGCAGGAACTGACCCGGCTCGGCGGAGTGGCCGGCGACAACCCGCACACCGGCCACGACATGCCCGGCTTCACCACCGCCGCCGAGTACGCCGAGGCCGAGCGGACCGGAGGCGCCGACTTCGACCGCTACGCCGTCCTGCACCTGCGCGAGTACCTGGAGCAGTCCGTCCGCCTCGCCGACTCCGAGTCCACCGCCGGTGCCGCGGCGCCCGCCCGGCAACTCGCCGCCGACCTGCGCCGCACCCGCGCCGCCCAACTCGCCCGCCTGGGCCCGTAAACCGCTGCCGTGCCGGGTACCCGCCGCTCACGTGCCGACCTCGCCGGCGGCTCGCCGCACCCGTGGCTCGCCGCACCTGTGGAACCGGCGCGGCGGCAGCCGGGCCTCCGCCCTGGAGACCCGGCTGCCGCGGTACCCGTTCCGGGGTGCGTCAGCTGACGTTCACCGCGGCCCAGGCGGCGGCGACCTGGGCGTACTCGGCGGATCCGGCACCGTAGAGGTCCGACGCCGCGTTCAGGG